>JACMPD010000271.1 GCA_014377675.1 Taibaiella sp. | reverse complement strand
TGTTTAATAAGACCGCATTAACTCAAACCAATTACTCTATATATTAATAATGACTTTGGCAATAAGGCTATAGCGAAAGCATATTTTATGCCGGTAGCTGAGTAGTAACGATATTTTCTTGTAAAACCTTAAGTAAAAAAAATGCACAAAATCAGGTAGTTGAAAGAGGATCAAGATCTACAAATATTTCATCTGGAAAGGTAAGGCATTTTAATGGCTATCTAAATTCTAAAGAGATTGACATTCAAAAAGTGATATCGTTGTTGAAAAAAGGCATAATTAGTGAACGGGCAATAATTAAAAATATTTATGGTGATGACTTTGATATTGGAGGTGGAAAAGAATTTAGTAGTGAAACTGGTGCTAATCCACGAACTAGGATTCATACAATCCGGGAGGAATTGTCAAAAAATATTGGAATTCCCTTAGCTGAATTAAACAGTCAAAATATATTTAAGTATAGACAATAGTATGATTGTTGGTGACAAAAAACAACCACTGTCTTTTCAACTTATAACAACAGTCATGCAATCCGCTTTTGCCTTTCCGACCCCATTACCAAAGTACAGCAACATTTACTAAGCCTTTCAGACCGACAATACACACCACCTGAGATTGCCCTCCTGGGTTGTGCGTGCTTGCGCATTATCAAGGTCATTCAGGAATCATTGAAGCCTGAAAGAGAGGATAATTTCCTGTATGCTCTTTGTGGGTTTCTTTTTGTAGGTGGCGGGTACCCAGGGTGGCATGGCCCTGACCAAGCGGATAGCCTCCGAATCGCATTGGGCATCGAGTCCTCTAATTATCACAGGTTTGCTTATTAATCCTGTTTCATCAATCATCACTCTTACACGTAACCTTCCCTGTATGCCATTTTCGCGGGCAGCAATAGGATAGGTGATGTTGTTTTTCAAGTATCGGTTCAGTACGCTGTCGCCGCCGGGGAAGTGCGCTTTTTCGTAGTTTTGGCCATAAACCAACACGCTGTCAGTTTGCTGTTGTGGTATAGGTGCCTGCTGCGCTTTGGCTGAGTAGTATAGCAGGTTTATGGCAAATAATAGCTTCAGTATTTTAATCATTGTTGTGTTTTTTTGCGTTTAAAAAGCCGGAAGTTATGCTTGCTGGGTGCTGGTTCAACTATTTTTGTTGTAAACCCACCGTACCGTTCAACCAACGGTCGTGCCCATGTGGTTACTACTTGCGAGCTGTGTTCCACCGGGTATCTGTACAATGTGATAGCACCTTTCTCACGCATTAGCGCAGGGTCTGCTGTTTCAGCTTGTATAAGGGTTTCTGGTGCCGCTGCTTTACTGTAAGCAGCTTGTGTGGCAGTTACTGTAAGGGTTTGCTGGGTATCTGATTCGGGTACTGGAAGGAAGAAATACCCATGCTTATCAGTGAACGCAAATGTGGTAGTATTGCCTAACTGAACCCGTGTATCGGGGACAGGTTCCTTTGTCGCATAGTCTTTTATATAGCCCCGTATGCCGTAACGGTTGTCTGCCGGCTCAGCAAGTGTTTTGGGCTGCTGATGTGTTTTGGGCCTGGCCAATTGCGCCAGGGCTGTGTGGGTAACAGATTGCGCTAGTAGTAACACCGCGGCTGTCTTTTTAATGAAACGGCTCCAGCTTGTAGGCGCGGGCGTTACGGTCATTGTACGGTTCAACTGGCTGGGGTGAAACCTGCCGCAGGTGTGGCCGGAGGTGTTTTGTTTTATGTGCTCCATTATTTCGCTGTCCGTGAGCAGGGTGTAGTCTACTACTGTTACCTGGCACGTTTTGCAATGCCACCCCTGCTCGGTTTCCGTCATCGCATCCCATTTCTCCATACATGGGCTGGAAAGGTTAATGGTGAAGTGTTTATTAGCCATAACTAATGAGTTTTTTGCTGCGTGTGCCGTTAATTGCTATAATGTCTGCTGCGTTTAAAACGATGAAACCACCTTTTTTTCGGTGTTGTTATTACTTCCTCTGTAGTGGACATCCCGGTCATAATGGTCATTGTTTCGTATGGTATTTTCTGTTCGTTTAAGTGAGGTTGCTCCGCAGATATTACGGTTTCTTTGGCCAGGTCAAGTGGATAGCGGTAAAGTTTAATATTTGCCCCTGCGCCACTTGACCCCAGCTGTACCACTTCCTCTTTGATGTAAGTTTCAGGTGTTGTAGCAAGGTCTTGTTTGGGTGGCTCTGCAATAACAGTAACAGTGGATAAATTATCGGCATCATTAACCGGCAGGAAGAAAAAGCCGTGCAGGTCTGTAATGGCGAAGATAGTAGTATGTTCTATAGATACACGAACGTTGGCGAGCAGTGCTTTGGTGAGGTAGTCTGCAACGTGCCCCCTAATGCCTGGCTTTTTGTCTAATAGTTGAGGCTTTTTGTGTTGCTGATGGGTTTTGGGTTTGGCAACCTGGGCAAATACTGTATTGCCAAGTGCCTGGCTGAGCAGTGGTGTTGCAGCGATTTTTTTTGCGAATATATGGTAACGCGGTACTGGTTGTGGCGCAGCCATTACCCTGTCCAGTTGGCCGAGATGGTAGCGGCCGCATGTGTGGCCTCCTGCCGCATTTTGAATGGCTTCCACTATTTCGCGGTCGGCAAGCGTAGTGTAATCGATAACAGTAACCTGGCAAACGCTACAATGTCGCCCTTTCTCTGCAGGCGTCATTTGGTTCCAATCCTCGTTGCAGGGTTTGGGTACGCTGATGATATATTTTGTGGCCGCCATACTATATAAGACGTATCTGCAACTGGAAATCTTGGTGTTATGTACAGATAAATAAAAACGATTTCTATTGCACCTATTTAGCTATTGGCTTATCCAAATGGATAATTGAGCGTTGTGGATTTGTCGTCAAATATTCGACTTCAAACATTTGTCCTTTTTGCAAATTGGGCACAATTGATTGATAATATGGTGCAAGGTCTTGTCCATGTTCGTAAGATTCATTATCAACAAAATATGAATATAACACATAAGCAAATGAGATACTATCTTGCCATCGCATCATTCGATTTATAAATTCTGATTTTTTCAATTTTGCCCTTTACAACCTGTCTGATTTCATCATCTAAAAATAACGGCTTCCAGGTAATAGCTACAAATTTTTTAGGGTTTTGAGGATTAATTCGTATGTAATATTTTTCGCCTCAACACATTCCCTCAACATCCACATCTTCGTAACTCCCTTCCTCATAGGAACTATTATTATAGTAGTAAAACATACTCGCACCACTTGCTTCGTTTCCCTCGTCAGTTACGGTACCAATTGATGTTACCCAGGTAGAATCAGGAGTATAATCCTTTTTATCAAAAATAACATATAAAATATATAATGATTATCCCTTTGCGTACCCATATCTCGTATATGAAACAGCGGCAATAAGTAGCCTGTCAAAAATCGCCTCTTTCATATGCCTTCTATTGAAACGATAGTAATATTCGTTGAGATAATTTTGC
>JACMPD010000030.1 GCA_014377675.1 Taibaiella sp. | reverse complement strand
GGGCGTGCCGGCAGATGGCGACCCCGAACATTACAAATCGATAAACAAAGACCCGGCGACCGCCACTTCGGCCGCACTGAGCATGGTCAATACCGTAAAAGATAGCATACGCACCCGTGTTGTAGCGGTGCTTGCGGCTGATGGTGTAAATGAACAATTAATAAACGCAATGAAAGCCGCGTTGAAAGCCGAAGGTGCCACGGCTGAGGTGATAGCGCCACAACAGGCTTATGTACTTTCAGCTACAGGCAAAAAGGTGCCGGTTGATAAAAGCTTTTTAACAACTGCATCAGTGTTTTATGATGCTGTATATGTGCCAGGAGGCGCTGACAGTGTTGCCGCTCTTGAAGCCGAACCAGATGCGATTCATTTTTTGAATGAAGCGTACAAGCATTGCAAAGCGATAGCTGCTGATGAAGACGCTCTGCCGGTTTTAAAGGCGACTTACTTTGGCAAAAAGTTGAATACTGGTAAAAATGGAAAAAGTGATGTTGATGCAGGGGTTGTAATAGGCAGTGATGCTGCTGCACTTGCAGGTGAATTTATTGCAGCGATAGCGCAGCACCGGTTTTGGGAAAGAGAAAAAGCGCGCAAAGTGCCCGCATAAAATTTATATAATTTAAAATTACAGCCTGTGACTTCCGATGGAGATCACAGGCTGTGTTCATTCAACTTGCCCCCTGTTCTTACTCCGTTTCTAATTATTTCACATGGTGCGGGGAATGATAAAGTCGCTAATAATTAAATATTATTTACTCACTCAATTTTCGGAACTTTGCAGACTTTTGAGGAGGCAGGCAGTTTTTTTGCGACTGGTTTTACCGGCGGCTCAATTGATGAAAGGCGGCAGTATTGCCAAAAGAAAATAGTTACAGATGTACGAAAAGGAAATATCAAAGCGGAGAACTTTTGCCATCATATCGCACCCGGATGCCGGGAAAACCACACTAACTGAGAAGCTGCTGCTGTTTGGTGGCGCCATACAAGTAGCTGGAGCGGTGAAGAGTAATAAGATAAAGAAACACGCTACGAGCGACTTTATGGAAATAGAGCGCCAGAGAGGTATATCCGTGGCAACTTCCGTTATGAGCTTTGAGTATAACAATACCCTCATCAACCTGCTGGATACTCCGGGCCACAAAGACTTTGCTGAAGATACCTACAGGACACTAACTGCCGTTGACAGTGTAATACTGGTTATTGACAGCGTGAACGGAGTTGAAGACCAGACCCGCAAACTGATGGAAGTATGCCGTATGAGGGATACGCCTGTAATTGTTTTCGTAAATAAGTTGGACAGAGATGGTAAATTTCCGTTTGACTTAATGGATGAAATTGAAAAAGAACTGAAAATAACGTTACACCCGCTTAGCTGGCCTATAAATATGGGTAAGGAATTTAAGGGCGTATTTAACCTGCACAACAACAGCCTGAACCTGTTTACAGCCAGCCAGAAATCAACTGAGGAAAATACAGTGCCGATTGAAGACATTAATGACGGGTTACTTGATGAAAAGATAGGCGCGCGTGACGCCGCCCAACTAAGGGAAGATGTTGAACTGCTGCAGGGTGTTTATGGCGAACTTGATGTGAAGGATTACTTAGACGGCCGCATTGCACCAGTATTTTTCGGTAGCGCGGTGAATAACTTCGGGGTGAAAGAGCTGCTGGATACGTTTATTCAAGTTGCCCCCGTGCCCCAGGGCAGGGATACGGATAAGCGCCATGTGGAGCCGGAGGAGGCGAAATTCACAGGGTTTATTTTTAAAATTCACGCTAATCTTGACCCACGTCACCGCGATCGTATCGCGTTTTTGAGAGTTTGTTCAGGGAAGTTTTCACGCAACACCTATTATAAACATTGTCGCCTTGTGAAGGATGTGCGTTTCAGCAATCCTTATTCATTTATGGCGCGGGAGAAAGATATTATTGAAGAAGCATTTCCCGGCGATGTGGTGGGTTTATTTGATACCGGTAATTTCAAAATAGGAGATACGCTTACCGAAGGTGAATTGATGCAGTTTACCGGCATCCCTGTTTTTTCCCCTGAAATTTTTAAGGAGCTGGTGAATAAAGACCCCATGAAAACCAAGCAACTTGAGAAAGGAATCATGCAGTTAACGGATGAGGGTGTCGCGCAGTTGTTTACCCAGCACGGCGGCCATCGCAAGGTGATTGGCTGCGTTGGGGAACTACAGTTTGAAGTAATACAGTACAGGCTGCTGCAAGAATATGGCGCTTCCTGTTCGTTCACTCCGCTGTCTTTTTACAAAGCCTGCTGGATAACGGGTGACAAAAAAGCGCTGGAAGATTTTGTGCGGTTCAAGCAAAGCAACATAATGGAAGATAAAGACGGCAACCTCGTTTACCTGGCCCAGAGTGAATGGTTCCTTAATACCGAAAGGCAAAATAACCCAGCCATTGAGTTTCATTTTACATCAGAATTTAAAACGGCTATGACGAAATAGTCAGGGGAAAAAAGACAATTTAAAATCATCAGGTATGCCGACCGGTAAAACATTGATCCAAACTTTTAAATCATTTGTGAAGCGTAAAACCTCGCAGCAATACCGGTTTGAGCTGCAGTATGAAAACAAAAAATGGGATGGACTGAAAGAAATAGGTGAACTCGCGCGTTACAGTGTTATCACTGGTTATGCTTTTCAATATTTTCCTTCCCCTTCAGTACTTGATTTAGGTTGCGGTGAGGGCATACTGCAGGAAAAGATGGCCCATACCCATTATAAAAGCTATCTTGGAATAGACTTCAGTAGCGTAGCTATTGATAACGCCAAAAAACTTGAAGACAACAGGACGCGATTTCTTGTTGGTGATTTGAACCACCTGGTGGTGGACGGGAAATTTGACGTAATTATCTATAACGAAAGCCTGAACTACCTTAGCGACCCGGTCAAAGCCGTTGAGGCATTGTTCCCGCACTTGAATCCGGGCGGTATTTTTGTCATTAGCCTCGTAGATAAACATGGCAAAGAACAGACTGCGCTATGGAATAAACTGGCTCCGGTTCTGCAACTTAAAGACCGGACAAAAGTGATCAACAGCGTAGGGCATTTATGGACCATACAAGTATATTGCCTGCGTGGCGCAGGGTAGTTGATTTCTTTGGCACTGCTTTTTTACATGCTGAAGAAAAGTATAGCATATGCGTGACACACAACTGGAAAAACTCCTGAGTAGGATACCTGAAAGTGAAAATTACGAAGTAATGCCTTTTCTTGATGAGACCGCCGAGGGCAGCAGTATTATTACTGTAGACTATCAGGAGGAAGTACTCAAAAGAATGCTTAAAGAGGGTTTCGCAGTCAAATCATTGCAGTTGCACGACAGCAACAGGTATTTTCCACTGGTAGTGCTTACTGAAAAGGGGAGGCTCTTAAAGAAGCTCAAGTCATTTGAGGCTGTTTATAGTCAATATCCCAAATATAAGCCGCTGGAAAAAGTGATGCAAAAAACGAACTGGGTGAGAATTATCATCCTTGTAGTACTCAGTATTATTTTACTCACCTTTCTCATTCCAGGGTTTTGGAGCTAAAAAAGAGGGGCGGCTAAACCGCCACCCCAAATTGCCTCAAATGATGTGTACTGTGCTTGTGTAGCAGTTGTACTTGGTGTTCGTAGTCAAGATCCCCGAAAAACGGATTGGCGCAGGTTTTACCTTCTTCTTTTTCATAAATATCAAAAAAATGCATCACTTCCTCCTGTAGTTCATCTGTAGCGCCTTCCTTAGCAGTATGCTTTGGTGGCAAAGGGCTGTCAGGCAATAAGATATTGGGCGTGTTTTCCCTGAAGGGCTTATCACTCCTCAGAAAGTTTTGCATTGCAGGTATTTTTTCCGCATCTGTAAGTATAGTCGCTTCCGCTTTGCCGCTGGCAAGCCTTACAAAATCAGCCATATGTTCTATCATCTGCATCACATTCATCTTACCCCATTTTGCCGGGGTATTAACGTCAATTTTTTGTAGTGCCGGAATAAACTCATTCCTAAGAAAAAAGGCTTTTTCTGTTATTTGTTCAATCATTTTGCCAGGTTTATAATAATTGTTTAATGAGCGTTTCCTGAGTTATCCCTTCCGCTTCCGCTTTATAGTTTCTCAATATCCTGTGGCGGAGCACGGGCAGTACCATTGCCCTTACATCTTCAATATCAGGAGAATACTTGCCTTTCACCAATGCATGGCATTTTGCGCCCAGTATCAGAAACTGTGAAGCCCTCGGGCCTGCACCGTAAGCAATATATTGATTAGCAACGGTATTATTGTTACCTGAACCAGGTCTTGTTTTTTGCACCAGTCTTACTGCATACTCCAGCACGTTATCAGCTACCGGCACACGCCTTACCAGATCCTGAAAATATAATATATCCTCCGCACTCAACACTTTTGGCAGGTCAATATTCATAGATCCGGTGGTATTGCGTACTATCATTACTTCTTCCTCAAAGGTCGGGTAGTCAAGCGTTACCTGGAACATAAACCTGTCAAGTTGTGCTTCCGGCAACGGGTAGGTACCCTCCTGTTCTATTGGGTTTTGTGTGGCAAGTACAAAAAACGGTGCTGGTAACTTATATAGTGTTCCACCTGCTGTAATGCTTTTTTCCTGCATAGCTTCCAGCAATGAAGCCTGTGTTTTAGGTGGCGTACGGTTTATTTCATCAGCAAGTATAATGTTAGCAAAAAGCGGCCCTTTAATGAACTGGAACTGCCGTTGCTCATTTAGTATTTCAGCGCCGGTAATGTCACTCGGCATAAGATCAGGAGTAAACTGAATTCGTTTGAATGATAGGTGCAGCACATCTGCTATTGTTTTCACCAGTAGCGTTTTGGCAAGGCCGGGAACGCCTACCAGCAAGGTATGCCCGTTGCATAATATGGATATGATCAGCTTTTCTACCACATCATCCTGACCCACAATTATTTGCCCGATGGCCTTTCTTATTTCGTTTGCCTGTACTTTGAGCGCGTCAGCGGCTTCTATATCATTTGAAAATGACTGCATTGTTTGTGTCCTTTGTTTATAAAGAACGGGAAAGTTCCATTATTTTGCGTAAACTAACAAATACTTCTTAAAGTGGATATTTCGATAAGGGACGCGCAGGCGAAAATTGATGGCTGGATCAACACCGTTGGGGTGCGTTATTTTAATGAGCTTACCAATCTCGGCATACTTATGGAAGAGGTTGGAGAGCTCTCACGCATTATGGTAAGGCAATATGGAGAACAGTCTTTTAAAGAAAGTGACAAGGGAAAAGATTTGGCCAACGAGATGGCTGATGTGCTTTGGGTCCTAATGTGCCTGGCTAATCAAACAGGTGTTGACCTGACCGACGCGCTTGAAAAAAATTTCGAAAAGAAAAATATACGTGACGCTGTGCGGCACAGCCAAAATGAAAAACTGCTGTAAATATCAATATCCTCATTATGTTTTATGATGCGGAAACTGAAATTGGAAAATGTATGTGTGGTTAAATGCCAAAATTTATTACTTTCGCAAAAAAAATAACGGTATTGCGTAGCTGGTGGTGGAAAATATTAGGTGCAATAATTGTGAGCTATACTGTTGTAGGAGGGTTGTTGCTGCCTGTGCCCCGGCTCGATGTACTCAACGAGACTATCCGTAACCTGTACTTTCATGTACCTATGTGGTTTACTATGATAGCGCTTTTTGCCGCGGCGTTTTATTATTCTATCAAGCATTTGAGTACCGGCAGCCTCCGTTATGATATTTATGCGGTTCAGCTGACCAATGCCGGCATCTTCTTTAGTATACTGGGTATGGTAACGGGCATGGAGTGGGCCAAGTATACGTGGGGCGAGGCGTGGAGTAATGACCCCAAGCAATTAGGCACGGCGTTATGTATGCTCATTTATTTCGCATACAGCATACTCAGGAGTGGGATGAAAGATGAAGAGAAGCGCGCCAAAATCAGTGCGGTATACAATATTTTCGCCTTTGCTATGATGATACCGCTCATCTTTATATTGCCCCGCATGGTCGATTCGCTGCACCCTGGCAATGGAGGCAATCCCGCATTTGGTAAGTATGACCTTGATAACAATATGAGACTGGTATTTTATCCTGCTATAATAGGGTGGATATTGTTTGGCACCTGGATAGCTACATTGAGCATAAGACTGAATCTTTTGCGTTTTGACAGAGAAAACGCTTTCCAGTTCGACTTTGAAAAACAAACAAAATGACTGTAAATAAAACAATTATATTAGTATTTGTACTACTGCTTCCCGCTAATATTTGCGCGGCGCAAACCGAAATGGCTGATACTATGCGCTCAAGCGGTAAAATATATGTTGTGGTTGCAGTATTAGCTACTATATTTGCGGGGATTTTTGCGTATATGATAAGTCTTGACCGTAAAATATCAAGGGCTGAAAAGGAATCTAAATAATTTTATTCATTAATTTTAAACAATAATTAAGGTGGAAAAAGTAATGGCCGGGCAGGCACAAGAAGAGCATTACAGTTTTTTTCAGGGTGTTGAGCGCAACTTTGACAAAGCATCAAAATATACTCGTTTTGAAGCGGGTATTTTGGAGCAGATCAAAGCCTGTAATTCAGTTTACCGAATGAAATTTCCTGTAAGAATTGGTGATAATATCGAAGTGATAGAAGCGTACCGTGTGCAACATTCGCACCACAAGCTCCCTTGTAAAGGGGGTATCCGCTATAGCATGGACGTGAATCAGGATGAGGTGATGGCGCTTGCCGCCCTTATGACCTACAAATGTGCAATTGTAAATGTGCCTTTTGGCGGCGCGAAAGGCGGAATCAAGATAAACCCCAAGAAATATACTTCTTTTGAGCTGGAGAAAATAACCCGCCGTTATGCTTCTGAGCTGGTGAAGAAAAACTTCATAGGTCCCGGTATTGATGTTCCTGCGCCTGACTACGGCACAGGTGCACGGGAAATGAGCTGGATCGTTGATACATACGCTTCCCTGAAACCAGGTGAGGTTGATGCTTTGGCTTGTATCACCGGTAAGCCGGTTACGCAGGGTGGGGTACGTGGCCGCACTGAAGCTACCGGCCTTGGTATATATTATGGTATCCGCGAAGCTGTAGGTATAGCGGAAGATATGAAAAAAATAGGTCTTACTACGGGTATTGAAGGCAAAAGGGTTATTGTACAGGGGCTTGGTAATGTAGGCTATCATGCTGCGAAGTTCTTCCAGGACAATGGTGCAATAATAGTTGGCCTCGCTGAATATGAAGGTGGTATCTATAGTGAAAAAGGCCTCGACCTTTATAATGTAGTAGATCATCGTAAGTCAACCGGGTCTATCCTTAATTTCCCTGGTGCTACAAATATGGCTTCAAGTAATGAGACAATGGAAATGGATTGTGATATTCTTATTCCGGCAGCTCTTGAAAACGTAATCAACGGCAGCAACGCAAGCCGCATTAAAGCTAAAATAGTTGGCGAAGGCGCTAACGGCCCTCTTACACCTGAAGCTGATGAAATATTGAGCAAAAAAGGTGTTATGGTTGTTCCTGATATGTACCTCAACGCAGGCGGCGTTACCGTATCTTATTTCGAGTGGCTTAAAAATCTCAGTCACGTGCGTTTTGGCCGTATGGACAAGCGTTTTAGTGAAAACCAGAATACCAGCATACTGCATACTGTAGAGGGGCTTACCGGTAAAAGAGTAAGTGACATAGAGCGCAAACAGCTGCTTCATGGTCCTGATGAAGTTGATTTGGTTTATTCGGGTCTTGAAGATACGATGATCGATTCCTATCATGAGATTCGCGAAGCGTGGCTTGGTCTGAAAGGCGAAGTGGATATGCGCACAGCGGCCTTCACTGTAGCTATAAATAAAGTAGGGGTGTCTTACGAAGAGCTGGGAATTTTCCCTTAGTAATTGTATATTTATTATATAAAAAAGGCTGCCTTATGGTGGCCTTTTTTGGTGTAATTTATACCGATATATGGAACAACTTATTGAATTTACTATTGATGCTGATGATGCCGTTATTGACTGTCAGGCTGAACCTTTTTGCGTTGGGGAGGAAATCGCATTTAATGTAACTCTTTTATACCCGTCATCTATTAATGGTTTTGGCCGTTCAGAAATTTACTGCCACTTGATGAAGCGATCGGGTAGTGTGTTTTCTTTTGATTGTTCAGATACACCGATACACCCGAAAATTGAAAAACTGGAAAAACATATTAGTAATGTGCTTTGTAAGTCAGTTTAATGTTATTTTTGTAATTAAAAATGTTTAAAATTATAATATTTAATTGCGTCTGGTAAATATATCAATACATAATATAAATTAGTACAAAATAGAAATAAGTATATATATTATATTCGAAATGCTCCCCATTCTCTTATTTGCTACCATGTTAGCAGCATAGGGTGGTATTTTTTGCTCGTCAATTTACGTCTTAGCTTGTTTAGGTAGTCTGTTAAATGAAGTCACAAAATGCGATAAATGAGTCTAAATTCGCTATTTTTTTGTTATTTAAGCTATTGATTTGCAGTTTATAAATATATAAACCAATGGAATAACAAATATTTAACATTTTTGTGTCAATTCCTTAATATATGGCGTTAGTTACTCCGAGGTATACAAGTTGAAAAATCATACATTTGCGCTCAAAAGTCTAAAATAACTTGAATTCAATTTGTTAGGCATGAGTATTAACTTAATATCTAAAGTCGCAACTTACGTAACCCACAAGCTTAGTGGCACTTGGAAACTTGTCACGGTCACCATTTTATTGGCACTTTCTTTTGTTGGCAAGGCACAGGTAAGCATCACCAACGCCGTGCCCGTCACCCAAAATTTTGATGGCATAGGTAACTCAGCCACCGCAACATTACCTTCCGGGTTCCGCATCAGCAATACTACCGATGCCTTTTCAAGTGCGGGTACAGCCACTACAGAGGCGGCAGGTACCCAAGGTGCTGGTAGAGTCAGCAACAGTGCAGCAGGTGGCTTGTATAATTTTGCCAACGGGCCAACCGGCTCATCAACCGACAGGGCGGTTGGTTTCCTTACCTCAAGCAGTTTCTCGTCGCCTTGCTACTTGCTCATGCAAGTAACGAACAATAGCGCGGCTACGATCACGAGCCTCACTATTGCTTTCGACTACGAGAAATGCCGCAGCGGTTCCAGGGCATTCAGCATGGCGTTCGATACCAGCAGGAACGGCAGCACTTACGGTACAGCCTTTTCCGCAGGTGCGCAGTCGTATGCCGCTGACGGTAATAACAATGTTGTATTTGACCCCCCCAACAGCCACTTCAAAGACTGTTACAATTACAGGATTTACCATACCGGCTGGTGCTAGTTTCTACATTAAGTGGACCTACACCGGTACTGGTGGCAGCACCAATGCCCAGGCTATTGGCATTGATAACATAGTTGTTACACCTGCGTTTGATGCGCCAACAGTCACCTCTGTAAGCCCTAACGTGGCTAACCCTGGTACAACCATAACTATAACAGGTACTAACTTCAATACTACGGCGGCTAATAACATCGTTTATTTCGGTGCTACGCAGGCAACGGTTTCTTCTGCTTCTTCTACATCATTAACGGTTACATCGCCTGTGGGTGCTACTTATGCGAGATTATCAGTATTAAATACTGGTATCAGCCTTACCGGTTTTCAGCAGTTTGCTTATTTGCCAAAGTTTGATAACAGCGCTTATATAGCCGGTATTTTAAATTTTGATGCTAAAGTT
>JACMPD010000270.1 GCA_014377675.1 Taibaiella sp. | reverse complement strand
CAAAAAGCCAAAGCGATACTGCTGGGCCTATGGGACGGAGCCGAAAAGTCCGCACTTCGTATTGACCTGTGGACCAGTAAGATGATGGTGGACGAGATGAATGATTTTTTCTACCAGACATTTTACGGCATGGCTGATACCTACCTACGCGCAACCAATAACACTGCGCTGACCGCCGAACTGAGGCAATTCGCTAAAGAATTTTTGAAGAAGGCCTCCGCGGAAACTGCAGCTAAGGAGCAATAATGAAGGTGAAGGGGGCTTAGCGCAAACTGAATGGTTTGTTACAATTTGCTAAGCATTTCATGTGCTAATTACCAACTACTCTTTACTCTCTATTAACTACTAACTACTACTAACAATCACTAACTATGTCTCTGGAAACAAGAATAATGGAGGAACTGAAAACCGCTATGAAGGCTAAGGATGAAGCTGCATTGCGCACCCTCCGCGCTATAAAGGCGGCTATAATAATAGAGAAAACGTCAGAAGGCGCAAGCGACGTGATAAGCGAAGCAACAGAAACGAAAATGCTGCAAAAGCTCGCCAAACAGCGCCGCGATTCATTGGATATTTTTACAAAACAAAACAGGGAAGACCTTGCGGTGAAAGAGCGTGAAGAGCTGGTTATAATAGAAAAGTTTTTGCCTGCGCAAATGACCATTGAAGAACTTCATGCAGAGCTTAAAGCCATTATAGAGCAGGTTGGCGCTAAGTCAGCAGCCGATATGGGCAAGGTAATGGGTGTGGCCAGCAAGCAACTTGCCGGTAAAACTGATGGCAAAGCCATATCAGATGCTGTAAAACAATTACTGGCATAAGCCACAATGGCCATTGACATTACCGGGCTTATTGTCCTCTCGTTATTTTTTATCCGCGGCTACTCAAAAGGGTTGATAGTCGCGGCTTTTTCTGTTATAGCCATACTGCTTGGCCTATTGTGTGCCCTTAAGCTATCTCAGTCTTTCGCCGCATGGCTTTTGCTGAAAGGCTATACCACCACCGCCTGGGCACCCGCAATAAGCTATGTATTACTGTTTACAGGTGTGGTACTGGGCGTAAGGTTACTGGGAAAGCTGCTGCAGCGGGTGGTGGAGGGCGTAATGCTGGGCATGGTGAATAAGCTGGCCGGTGGTGTTCTCTACGCATTTGCGGGGGCTGTGTTTTTTAGCTCAGTATTGTGGATAAGCGCCCGCATGAATATGCTCAGCCCCGAGCTGATAGCCACCTCCAAAACATACATTTTTTTCTCTGCTATTGCGCCCTGGTTCTTTTCCGTTGCCGGCACCCTGCTGCCCTTCGCCAAAGACGTTTTTAATAACCTGCAGCATTTCTTTGATGTGGTGGCGGAGAAAGCTGCAGCACCGGCGGGAGGATAAATTATTTAAATTTGTTGTTATGAGTAAAATCAGAATTAAAAATTTTGGCCCGATAAAAGAAGGCCGCCTTGATAATGATGGGTGGATAGATATTAAGAAGGTAACCGTATTTATTGGCGACCAGGGAACGGGGAAAAGTACAATTGCGAAGCTAATCTCTACTTTTATGTGGTTGGAAAAAGCTTTATGTAAGGGTGATATTAAACAGCCCCTTTCCATGCATGAAATGTGGAAGTTGTTCATGTGGCAGAACTTGCATAATTATATACCGGAGCAAGGAAGAAACTACGAGGTAGAATATGTTGGTGAAGCTTATACGTTTAACTATAAGTATGGTCTATATTGGCTTGATATCGCACTGGAAGTAAACAGCACATATGTTATTCCCAAAATTATGTATGTGCCGGCTGAGCGCAATGTATTAAGTACACTCAGGAATGTATACGACCTTAAAACGCTACCTGACGCTTTACGTACGTTTGGTGCGGAGCTAAAGCGCGCACAGATATCATTAGATGGTAGGCCCCTTAATCTACCATTACGAGATCTGTCTTATTTATACGACGAGAAAAATGACGCATCATTTATAGTAGGGAAGGATTACAAATTAGATTTGTTAGAAGCATCAAGTGGTTTCCATTCGTTGATACCCCTGTTTCTTGTTTCCCATAATTTAGCTGCTATACCATCCGCTAATGCTCACGCCAATTTGAGTGTCAACCAGATAATAATAAGAGACCGGGAAATATCATTGATATCATCTGATGATACTATTTCTAATGACGAGAAGGCGGCTCAAATAGCTCTGGTACATGAGCGCTATGTTAATAAATGTTTTGTCAATATAGTTGAAGAGCCGGAACAAAACTTATTTCCCTCATCTCAAAAACTCATACTTTATAAGTTGATTGAATATGCTAATGTAAATGAGCAGAATAAGCTTATAGTAACTACACATAGTCCTTATATCGTTAACTATCTTACTTTGGCAGTAAAGGCTCATCAGTTACTCGCCAATATAGAACGCGCAGGAAAAGCAACGGAATTAAACACCGTCGTGAGCAATATTGTCCCGCTGAACTCAGCGCTTAAAGCTAACGACCTGGCAATTTATGAGCTTACTAACGATGGAAGTATAAAAATACTGGAGGAGTACGCCGGCTTGCCATCCGATGAAAACTATCTGAATACTCTGCTTGGGGAAACTAATGAAGAATTTGCTAAACTCTTGGATATTCAGCAGTCATTATGAGCATAGATTTTTTTACAGCCCGGTGCAGTGGTTCCTCTGATAAAAGAATATTTGGGCTTTGCGACAAGGCGCATCCTGCAAAGGAGCCAGCATATATTGATGAAGACAATGGTAAAGACTGGATAGCAGTTATTGAAAATAATAACCGGGAAACCGTTCAGTTTATTGCTGTAGACCATTGTATTGACCTTTTAAAAGTAGACGGTAAGATGGACAGCCGTTGTGATGGTATGCTCTATTACAATACCACGGTGATATTTGTAGAGCTGAAAGAGCGGAGCGGGCTGGGAAATGAATGGGTGAAAGATGGTGAAAAACAGCTTAGGGCCACCATCAAACATTTTGAGCAGGAAGCAGAAGCAGTAAACTATACTTTCAAAAAAGCGTATATAGCTAATAGTGGGCACCCTAAATTCAAAACAACCCAGGCAGGAAGAATGGAGCAATTTTTGGCCGATACTGGCTATGTGCTCAGGATTGAAAACAGGATAGCTATTGACTGAAATATGAGAAACGTAGTACATCTCAGTTTTCGTTTTTCTATTTTTGCAATAAAATCATTTTGATGCTTAATTGCGCTGGGTTTCTTTATTCAAATCATGCTTTACGGGCAATGATTACAAGATTTATACGATCAAGTGAGGTGGAGGAAGTGTTAATACACGGTGAGCGCATAAAAGATTATCCGGCAGACAAACCATATCCAAGTTGTTTATTGCTTAAATTTGTAAATGGGAGACCACTGCATGTTGTTGTTTCACAGAATGCGGATACTGGTGAGTGTATTGTCATTACTTGTTATGAACCTGATCCAAATGTTTGGCGCAACCTGATTTTAAAGAAAAAATATTATATTTATGATGTGTGTAATTTGTAAGACCGGTAGTTGTAGTGCAGGTAAAGCAAATTTTAGTTCTTTTGTAAAAGATGCATTTGTAGTAGTAAAGCATGTTGATGCCATGATATGTGATAATTGTGGCGAAGCATACTTTGATTCTAAAGCCACAACTTATATACAGGAACAGGTTGAACTTGCATATAAAAATACAGCTGATGTGGAAGTTATGAAGGTTTAAGGGATATTTGAACGCGTCTTAAATCAAAAAAGGATATACTGTACTAAAAAATATGGCACACCTGAATCTCGATAAGATAATGGTGTGCCATATTTGTTACTATAAATTAATATTAATTCTGGCTCGCCTTGAATTTCTTCACGGCTTCCGTTAATTTAGGTATTATGTCCATTGCTTCACCTAATACACCGTAGTCTGCGGCTTTGAAGAAAGGTGCTTCCGGATCTTTGTT
>JACMPD010000269.1 GCA_014377675.1 Taibaiella sp. | reverse complement strand
GGTGTATCTTTACAAACAAAGGTTGCTCCTGCACTCCCATCACCTGAATATAAGTTCTATTTGTCTAATCGTTTTTGCTACTTTAACCAGCTGTTAATAGCGAGAAAGTTTAATGATAAGTTGTCATTAATGTTAATGCCATCGTTGTTACACATTAACCTTGTCGATAAAACCAGTTATGACAACAATATTTTCGCATTAGGAGTGGGAGGCAGGATGAAGCTGAGCAAGAGAATAGCATTTACCGGGGAGTATTATTATCGCTTTAGTGGCGCTGACAATATGGTTAATGGTCAAAAAACATATAATTCATTATCGTTGGGTGTTGATATTGAAACAGGTGGTCATGTATTTCAGCTACATATTACTAATTCAGCCGGTGTGTCAGAGCGCATTATGCTTGGACAGACTACAGACTCATGGGCTGATGGAAATATACGTTATGGTTTTAATATATCAAGGGTTTTCACTATTATAAAGCCTAAAGAGTTCAGGAAAAAATAATCAAATAAATTTTACCTTAACACTGATGTTTGCGCTCCTTCCTTTATCATCTGTACATGATATTTTAACTGTTGTTGTGGATACGGGGAAAAATAACTTCTGTGATGGAGACGCGGTAGCGTAATGCTTGTTGTTGATGTACCAATATACTTTCTGTACTTCCGTGCCTGCAGCGCATGCTAACTGAAGTTTTTGCTCGTCTTTGTCGGCTATCAGGTAAGTCATACCATTTGTCAGTGATGTTATAACCGGTGGTTTTCCTGAAAACATCCGGGAACAGGCTAGGTTGTGAGCAGGTAGCTTTTGATACGGAATATGTTGTGTTTCGAAGTAGGCTGCAAGGTCAGCTTCGATGTTTTGCATCAGTTTAGTCTTATAACCATATGGTGGCAGACAGCTCGTACAGTAGGAATATTTCTCATCAGCAGAAAGCCAATTAGGTTTTAAATGATCACATATGTTATTCTTTGATATTCCAGGGAGATAGTAATCCATAACCTGGTTACGGCAAAACTCATCAGGAATTTTTCCGGTTTCACTACACACCAATCTAAAAGCAAGTGAAGCCGGTGGCTCTACCCAGGGGTTGTCAGCATCATGATCAAGGGCGTTAAACAACTTGAAAAGTAGGGGAGTGGCAGTATTTGCGCCGCTTAGCTCTTGTATTCCCAAGCCGGAAAAGTTACCTAACCACACACCAATCGTATACTTTTTATTGTATCCTATGCTCCATGCATCCTTTCTGCCATAGGATGTGCCGGTTTTCCAGGCTATTTTAGGTATGCCCTGAGCCTGATCATACCCGTTTGGCAGGTCTGGCCGGTGCAGTTCAGATAATATATGGGTGATCATATAGTTGGCACCCATAGTTAATATTTTCACTTCATTATGGGTATTGAAGGTATCTTTTGCTCCCGGTAACGACAAAGTATATTTCAGTGGCGCATATATACCATTGTTTGCGAATGAGGAATAAAGGGCCGTTAGTTCATCAAGCCTTACCCCGCAGCCGCCTAAAATAACAGACAGGCCAAGTTCCTTTCGTTTTTTATAAACCGAAGTAAAACCTGCCTGTGTCAACGTATTAATAAATTCATTTACACCGTTAAGTTCAAGCAATTTAACCGCTGGTATATTTAATGAATTGCGCAAAGCGTAGTCTGTAGTAACATTACCCCGAAAAAGCCGGTCATAGTTCTCAGGACTGTAACCTTTAATGCTTATTGGTACATCAGCCATCACCATTTTAGGGGTGGCCAGGCCTTTGTCGAAACACATTCCGTATAGCAGCGGTTTAAGGGTACTGCCCGGGGAGCGGGTAGCCTTTACGCCGTCTACCTGGCCGAAGTGCGATTTATCCTTAAAATCAGAGGATCCGATATAGGAAACCACCTCATGCGTCCTGTTATCAACGATCAACACTGAGGCATTATTAATATTATGCATTTTCAGTTGCTCCATATATTCCGAAGTTATATTTTCGGCCTTTAGCTGCGCCTTGCTATCAATCGTGGTTTTTACTTCTCCGCGCCCCCCGAGCTCCTTTTTCATTCTCAGGGAAAATTGGTGGGCTTCCTGCGGGGCACTGTGACGGAAGGCGTTCAATGGCTCTGCAACTGCATCGTCAATAATATTAACAGAAAATAGGCCGCCTTCCCGAAACCTTTTCAACCACTTATTTCTTTCACGTACTATCAAAGCATTATCTCTTCCCATTACCAGTGAGCTGGGCCTGTTCGGTATAATGCTGAGCGCCGTTATTTCGGCAAGAGAAAGCTGGTCGGGACTTTTTGAAAAATAAAGTAATGAAGCCGCCTTAACTCCCTGTATATTAGAACCATATGGAACAAGATTAAGGTAAAGCTGTAACACCTCGTCCTTGCTGTGATGCACTTCCAGCTGTAGGGCTCTGAACATTTCTATAAATTTACCAATGTACGTTCTCGGTTTGGGCTCTAGCATCCTGGCTACCTGCATGGTGATAGTGGAAGCGCCGGAAGTTCTTTTTAAATGAAATAAGTTGTTCTTGAGTGCCCGGCATAGGGCAAGGGGGTTGATACCAACATGATGATAAAAATGTTTATCTTCTTTAAATAAGATGGCCTTTTTCAGCTCCGGTGTTATTTCATCAAGCCTGGTTTGCATACGCCATTGCTGATCTTTAGCCAGGTAAGCATGTATTACTGTCCCGTCCCGGGCTTCAATAATTGTGGCGTAAGATAAAGATGTGTCTACCGGGAAAAACACATCAATAATAAAAATAAGCACTAAGATTGATGTTGAAAAAACTGCTATTTTTTTAAGCGGCGTACTTATTCTTAATTTCTTCATTATTGACATGGCAATACTTAGGCATTAACTATTTAAAATCCTCAGCGAAAGAAAAGAGACTATTATGCGGTAATTTACACCTATTTTTATAAAACCTGAGCACCTGTGTTTAACTTTACCGTGCAATTATAGAATAGAAAGCAATGTCATTAAAATCAACACCAAAACATATTGCTGTAGCCGGCAATATAGGGTCCGGTAAAACAACCCTTACAGCCACTTTAGCAAAACACTACAAATGGCAGCCGCATTTTGAAGATGTGGAACACAATCCTTATCTTGTTGATTTCTATGAAGACATGCCGCGCTGGTCATTTAACCTGCAGATTTATTTTCTAAACAACAGAATAAAACATCTTATTGATATAAGAAACGGCAAGGACACTGTAATACAAGACAGGACAATATATGAAGACGCTCATATATTTGCTCCTAACTTGTTTGATATGGGTTTGCTAACGAAAAGAGATTATGAAAACTATACTTCATTCTTTCAAAACCTTAAAACACTTATACAGCCGCCTGACTTATTAATTTATCTTAAAGCCTCGATCCCAACGCTTGTAGACCAGATACAGAAGAGAGGCAGAGAGTACGAAGAAAACATTAGACTTGATTATTTAAAAAGACTGAATGAGAATTACAATAAATGGATAGATGGTTATAATGATGGCCCTTTACTGGTAATTGATGTAAATACCTGCAACTTTGCTGAGCGGGAAGAAGATCTTGCTGACGTGGTAAGGCGTATTGACGCACAGCTATTCGGCTTATTCTGATTTTAAACAGAGCTTCTTAAAATATTATTTGAAAAGTTGCCTGATGGCATATTTATTTATAATACAGTGTAAAGGAGTGCCGTAACATTTTGGCCTGTTTTCCGATATAAATGAAGAGTAGTAAAAGTTAAATATGAATAAAATTATTGCTATCTGCATTATCATAATTGCCTGTTGCATTTCAGTTGTGAATGCCGGAGTAATTAAAGGGAAAGCTACTGACGAAAAAGGTCCGGCTCTCGCTTTTGCCACAATTTATGTAGAAGGTACAACTAATGGCACGAACACCAATGGTGAGGGTATCTATGAGCTGGAATTGCAACCGGGCACTTACGTTCTACTGTGCCAGTACATGGGCTTTAAGCAGGCGAAGTTCAATGTAACAATTAAGGACCGTGAAACTATTGTCCATAATTTTAAGTTGGCCGAGCAGGGCCTGGAGTTAAAGGAGGCAGTAATAAAAGCAAATTTAGAGGATCAGGCTTATGGAATTATAAGGAAAACGATTGCGCGGAGGAAATTTCATCTGCAACAGGCAAAATCATTCCAAACTTCAATTTATTTGAAAGGAGTGTTGCGAACGCGTGGAATGCCTGATAAGGTGATGGGTCAGAAACTTCGGGAACCGCAAAACAACCTTGACAGTAATGGCAAAGGAGTTCTGTACTTACTGGAAGAAGACGCCGACTATTACGCGAAGGATGGAGAAGAGCATACCATTATTCATTCGGTGCATGAAAGCGGAAACCCTACTGGAATAGGCATTTCAAAGCTTCCGCCGGTAGTATCATTTTACAATAATAATGTTGATGTAATAGGTGGTGCCATGCGGGGTTATATATCTCCTGTAAGCGATAATGCATTAAACTACTATGAGTACAAATTACTTGGGCAGTTTATGGAAAGCGGCCACATGATATCAAAAATTTCAGTAAAAGGGAAGCGGCTGTATGAACCCTGTTTTTACGGCGAAATCTATATAGTAGAGGGCGATTTTGCTATACACAGCCTTAATCTTACGCTTGTGAAAGAATCTGGTCTCGATGCCCTGGATACGGTTACTCTAAAACAATTATTTATTCTTGAGGCAGCAGACACCTGGGTAATAAAAAGCCAGGTAACCTATGTTACTATCAAGTTTTTGGAAATAGATATTACTGGCAATTTTATAAGTGTGTACAACCGGCAATTGGTAAACGAACCTCTGCCGGATTCATTATTTGAAAATAGAACTGTGAGCTCTTATGATAAACAGGCCAATAAAAAAGATACATCGTACTGGACTGAGGCCAGAGCTATACCGCTTGAACAAGATGAGAATAATGATTTTGTGCAAAAAGACAGTATCAGAAAAATATTGGCAAATCCAGCGCGTCTCGACTCTATCAGGAGAAAAGGTAATAAGTTTAGTATTTTTCGTTTTTTGTTGCTTGGCTATTCTTATACTTCAAAAGAGCAAAAAAATATTTTTTCAACAAACTCAGCGTTACTGGGCTTGGGAAGCGACTGTATGTTTAATTACAACCTGGTAGAAGGGTATAACATTGCGCCTAAATTTACCCTGAGACACAAAATTGATTCGTTCAACTATTTAGTGGGCGAATCAGCTGTCAGATATGGCTTTTCCAACCGGCACTTTAATGCAATCGGCAGGTTGACTTTTGTAAATGAAGAAAAGGCTTGGAAAGGCAAAACATGGATGGGAGGAGTTGAAGGAGGCAAGTACGTATTTCAGTACAATCCGGTCAACCCTGTTATGTCGTGGTTTGCTACTTATTCCATGCTGCTGTTCAGGGAAAATGATCTAAGAATTTATGAGCGCTGGGATGCCTCCGCTTTTTTAAGGCGCAACTATGGCAATGGTTTTAATTGGTTTGTAAAAGGCGGCTTTCAGCGCCGGCTTCCATTGCAAAACACAACTGATTTTTCAATATTACCAGGCGACCAAAAAGGAATGAAAAGTAATGTTACCACTCATTTGCTGGAAACAGCCACCGCGTGGGAGCAACACAATGCGGTGATACTAACCGCTTCCGTATCGTACAAACCTGGAATAACCTATACTCAGTACCCGGACTTTAAAGTGCCTAACAGGAGTAATTGGCCACGCTTAATACTAAGCTGGCAGAAAGGACTTCCTGGCTTGCTGAACAGTAAGGTTAACTTTGATAAATGGCGTTTTTCTATACAGGATGACGAGATAAGTCTTAAACTATTAGGCAGTTTCTCCTACAACTTTGCTGTAGGAGGTTTTTTGAATACCGACTATGTATCTATTCCTGATTTGTTTCATTTATATGGCAACAGGGGTTTAGGTTATACAAACCCATACCTGCAAGGCTTCCAGTTCGCACAATATTATGAGTTCAGTAATAACGATAAAATATACGTCGAAGGGCATGTGGAATACCATCTGAACGGACTGCTGACAAATAAAATACCAGGTTTCAGGAAATGGCAATGGTATCTAGTATTTGGTGGAAATGCTTACTATGGGAAAAATAGCGAATATTATTCCGAAGCATTCGTTGGGCTGGATAATATCGGGTGGAAGTTCATACGGCTGTTGCGTGTTGATTTTGTTCAAAGCTGGGACAGCCATATGGGTCATAACTCAGGGATAAGGTTCGGGCTGGCACTAAACGGAATAAAATCTACTGGAGTCGGTTTACTTGGCACTGAATGGTAACATATCAAACAGTTACGTGAAAATTATATTATTTCCCCGTAATCTTTGTGCATGATATTAAGGCATAATTCCGGTGTAAACGTGTGCAATTCACACTTTCATAACTTCATTTTTAATAAGTTTGCATCATGAAAAGTGCATTCTTAAAGTATATGCCCGTTTTTGCGGTTGTCATGCTTTTCGCCAGTTGTAAAAATACTTCAAAACCAAAGGACGATGATCCGGTTTACAACAGTGACCCCAGGTTAAGTGAAGTAACAAGCCGTATTAGAAAAAATCCGGAGAACGCTGAATTGTACTTTGAACGGGCTAAAATGCTTTATAAACTTAAGCTGGATACACTTGCGATAAGAGATTTTAAGGCTGCCAGTTCGTTGGATACTGGCAACGCATCTTATTACAGCGCGGTTGGTGATGTATTGTTTGAAGCAAAGGACATAGCGGGTTCGGTGGAGTGGCTGGAAAAAGCAATCAGAAAAAATCCTGATGACCCAAAGGCACATCTTAAGATGGCTAAAATGTTCCTGTTTACCCAAGACTACCCAAAAGCATTTGAGCAAATAAACATTGTGCTTCGCAAAAATGTGTATAACCCTGAAGCCTACTTCCTGAAGGGAATGGTATATAAAGATATGAAGGACACTGTAAAAGCTATTTCCAGTTTCCAGACTGCCTTGCAGGTGGTGCCGGACTACAAGGAAGCTGTAGTGCAACTGGGCCTTATCTATAGCGCGAAAAACGATCCGACCGCTATCAAATATCTTGATAACGCTTATAGGATGGATAGTAGTGATGTATTCCCGGTTTTTGCCAGGGGCGTTTATTACCAGAACAATAATGATTACCCACAGGCCAAGGAAGAATATAAAAAGTGCATCAGGCGAAATACACACTACATCGATGCGTATTTTAACCTGGGTTATATTTATTTGCAACAGGATTCAGTTGAAAAAGCGTTCAGACAATATGACCTGGTCACCAAATTACAACCCGACAATCCTTCAGGATATTATAACAGGGGAATATGTAATGAAATGATGAAGAACCTGAAAGACGCAGTGGTGGACTACCGCCGTGCACTTCTGTTGGATACATCATACAGCAGCCCTAAAGCTGCATTAAAAAGACTTAGCCTAACTAAATAATATTACTATAATGGCATTAATTGCACCTTCTTTACTTTCCGCAGACTTCCTGAACCTAGAGCGGGACATAGATATGATTAACAACAGTGAAGCCGACTGGTTTCACCTTGATGTAATGGACGGTCGTTTTGTGCCCAACATCACGTTTGGTATGCCTGTTATTGCTGCTATGAAGAAAAAGGCTAAGAAACCTTTTGATGTACACTTGATGATTGTGGAGCCTGAAAAATACATTGAGAGTTTCGGAAAGGCTGGTGCAGACATTTTAAGTATTCATATAGAAGCATCTACTCACCTGCACCGTAACCTGCAATCTATAAGAGCCAATGGCATGAAAGCGGGGGTGGCTCTGAACCCACATACGCCTGTAGAACAGTTGGTTGATGTTATTAATGATATTGATGTGGTTTGCATCATGAGCGTGAATCCGGGTTTCGGAGGGCAGCAGTTTATAGAGCGAACCTACGATAAAATAAAACGCCTGAAGCAGCTAATAACAGAAAGTGGTGCGCCAACACTCATTGAAATAGATGGCGGTGTTACATTACAGAATATAGAGCAGCTTATTGCAGCTGGGGCAGATGTGCTGGTTGCTGGAAACACAGTGTTCTCGTCCCCTGATCCGCAGGAAACTATAAAAAGATTAAAAGCGGCGGGGAAATAAAGTTATTTTTAGGCCGTTATTAACTTCTATGCTCCAACTTAGGTTATTACTCTTTGCGGTAATGTTGTTTTTCTCATATATTGCAGCTGCACAGCCCGCTGTAGTAGATGGCTTCGTCAGGGATGATTCAGGCCGGGTGATGGAACTTGTGGCCGTGGTGGATATGGAAACAATGATTGGCGGCCATACGAATGCAAAGGGGTATTACATGATAGAAATACCCACAGGAAGAAATATTACGGTAGCCTACTATGCTCCCGGTTTTGATATTGTGAAGCGATCCCTTAATCTGGCAAAAGGTGATGTGCGCAGCCTTAACATAAAACTCAAGAGAAGAGAAAATGTAGGTAAGGAGGTAGTAGTAACTGATAAACAGCGTAATGTAGCGGGAAACGTAAGAGTTGAACTATCAAAGGCAAATTTTATTCCAGACATTTCGGGCGGTGTCGAGGGGCTTATTAAACTATTGGTGGGCAGCCATAATGAGCTGACATCGCAATACAGTGTAAGGGGAGGAAACTATGATGAAAACCTGGTTTATGTCAACGATTTCGAAATATACAGGCCTTTCCTGGTGCGCACGGGGCAGCAGGAGGGACTCAGTTTCGTTAACAGTGACCTCACCCAAAACGTAAACTTTTCGGTTGGTGGTTTCCAGGCAAAGTATGGTGATAAAATGAGCAGTGTTTTAGACGTAACTTATAAAAAGCCAAAGCGATTTGCAGGCTCTGTAATGGCGAGTCTTCTGGGTGCCAACCTTCATCTGGAAGGCATATCAAAAAATAAAAAATTGACTTATCTTTTTGGTGCAAGGCAAAAAACGAATCAATATGTATTGCAGTCTCAACCAACAAAAGGAATATATAACCCTTCGTTTACTGATATACAGGCGCTGGTAAACTACAAAATCAATGACAATTGGGAGCTGGAGGCAATAGGTAACTATGCCCGTAACCGGTTTACATTTTTCCCTGAAACAAGGGTGTCGAGCTTTGGTGTATTGAATCAGGCTTACCAGCTCGATGTATATTATGATGGCGGGGAATTCGACCAGTTCGATTCAAGATTCGGTGGCGTCTCTGCCAGCTATCACAGGGATTCCTCCAGACTCAGATTGAAATTTCTCGCATCTGGTTTCCAGACTAATGAATATGAAACATATGACATAGGTGGCGAGTACCTGTTTGGTGAACTGCAAACCGACCAGAGCAAGAAGGACTTCGGGCAAATTAAGACTTATCTTGGGACAGGGTTCATTCAAAATTTTGCCCGCAATTACCTCAACGTGAGTGTAGGCGATATTGCCATGAGAGGAGCGTATGACGCCAATAAAAATTTCCTGCAGTTCGGGTTGAACGCGGTCACCACAAGCATACAGGATGAATTGCATGAGTGGGAGCGCCGGGATTCTGCCCGTTACAACCAGCCTTATGACCCTAACAACCTGGCTCTGGCATATTTCTATCACTCCACCGCGTCATTTAATTATATGCGGCTCAACGGTTTTTTTCAGGATAATATACGTTTTGATTCTGCGGGAAGGCTAAATGCCTCATTGGGTGTAAGATTCAACTACAGTTTCTTAAATAAGGAATTTCTTATCAGCCCGCGGCTTCAGCTATCTTATAAACCGAAAGGTAAGAGAGATGTCATTTTTAAGTTTTCAACAGGCCTTTATCAGCAACCGCCATTTTACAGGGAAATGCGTGACCTGAACGGGGGCGTTAATAAAGAATTGCGGGCTCAGAAATCACTACAGGTAGTTGGGGGCGTTGATTATAGTTTCAATATGTACCACAGGGATTTCAGGCTAACGGCAGAGATGTATTTTAAGAATCTTTGGGACCTTGACCCCTATTTTTATGATAATGTACGCATACGGTACACCGGTAAAAATGACGCTATCGGGCGTATATACGGGGGAGAGGTGCGATTGTATGGAGATCTGGTAAAGGACGCCACCTCCTGGATAAGCATAGGTTTGCTAAAAGGGGAGCAAAAAATAACCGATAGCCCATCCATACCAGGATACGACAGTTACTTTCCATTACCAAGCGATCAGCGGTTTATGTTGGGCATGTACTTTGAAGATTATCTTCGTCACAATAAAAACTTCAAGGCACATATTAATATGATGTACGCAACCGGCCTGCCAGTAGGCCCCCCGACAGGGCATCTTTACCAGAATACACTCCGGTTGCCAGACTATAAGCGGGTTGATATAGGGTTTTCGGCTTTGCTGCTTGATGCAGAACGACATGAGCACCCATCGCACAGCTATTTCAACTTATTGCATAGTATATGGGCAAGCCTTGAAGTTTTTAACCTGCTGAGCATACAAAATACGTTGTCTTACACCTGGATTCAGGATAACAGTACCAACAAAAGGTATGCAGTCCCAAACAGGCTTACTTCCCGTTTGCTTAACGTAAAAGTGATTGTAAATTTCTAGCAAAAAATTATTCTTTTCGCTGAAACCGTTGCCAGTAAAAGGTTTCAAAAAATAAAAACATTTTTTTACCGAAAGAGTTCTGTTTTTAAAATAATCTACTTATCTTCGCACTCCCTTACAGAGAGGGGACAAACAAAAAGTTCTTAATTTCATGAT
>JACMPD010000268.1 GCA_014377675.1 Taibaiella sp. | reverse complement strand
TTCTTTTTATGAAAATAAATGTTACGATAGTGCGATATTTTACGCAAAAGAATTTTTGAAAATTCCTGGAGATAAATTTTATTGTGATGTTTATGATGTGCTATTTAAATGTTATAAAATGAAAAATGACTTAGATAATGCGCAAAAGTATTTATTTAAATCTTTGGACAAGGGTTATAATGGAATGAAAGATAATATAGTGTGCGACACAAATCCCATACTTAACAGTTATCTGATTTTCAATAAGGAGATAAATGCTGAAATAAAATTCAGATTTTATCAAAACCAAAATTTCGCCAAGAATGATTCACTTATTCATTTATTATTCACTCTAATTAAATACGACCAGGTTTGTCGCGCTAATACAGATCCTAAATATACTGCTGGGATTGATAATCCTGATAGTGTTAGAAAGAAATGGTCTGCAATAGATAGTTTTAACTTAAATGTAATAAAATCAATTATAATAAAATATGGTTGGCCAGGCTATAGCATTTTAGGTTGGGAAGGTGATAATAATTTGTGGGCGTTAGTACAACATGCAGATAAGGATGTGATATTTCAAAAGGAGGTGCTTGAGTTGATTGGAAAAAGTTTACTAGTTAACAACACAAATAGGAGAAATTATGCTTATCTTTTGGATAGAGTTTGTATGAATATTAATGGTACACAATTGTTTGGTACGCAAGTTAGGTATGCAGATAGCACCCGGTTTGAATTGTTTCCATTGCAAGATGAAATTAATGTCGAATATTTCAGGCATGCGTTTCATCTATTATCCCTAAAGGAATACATAAACTATTATAAGGAACATTTTCATTTGAAGAAGTAGATATTTATAATTGTGCGTGTTTTATTTATTCCCAAATCATAGAAATTGGGGTTTGCCATCACACAACGTTAATGATTTGCTTAAAAACGCTTCAAAGTTGGCTGGATATTTTTATTTGCGGTATTATTTTTGATTTTTTCGTTAGTTTGCTGCCTGATGCAATTGATTTCCTGGCTTATAGCCGTCTTACTGTCGGCAGGGGCTGCTTTGTGGGTATACAAAACTGACAAGAAGCGCGTAGTGCCTTACCCCTGGGTTACAGCCCTGCTTAGGGGGCTGGTTGTTTTTTTTACGGTGCTGCTGGTGCTGGTGCCCGCTGTTGTTTTACAGAAACATACGGTAGAGAAGCCTGTTATAGTGATGCTTCAGGACAACTCGCGTTCAGCAGGCATTGCCCTGGGTAAAGATACTACGCAATACCGCGCTGATGCGGCTCAACTCATGGAGCGGCTCTCCGCTCAATACAAAGTAGTGCAATGGGGCTTTGGCGGTGCGGTGCAGGAAGAAGGGATATTCAACTTCACACAACCCGCTACTGACATTTCATCAGCCCTTACCAGGGTGCAGGAATACTACGGAATGCAAAACCTGGGTGCTGTTATACTGCCTACCGACGGGCGGTTTAACCAAGGTGCCAATCCGCTGTACATGCAGCTGGCCATGCACAGTCCGCTTTACACTGTGGCCATGGGCGACAGCGCCCTGCAGAAAGACCTGAGAATAGCTAATGTATACGCTAATAAATCCGTTACGTTGAATGCCGGCTTTGAAATAAGGGCTGATGTGGTGGCTGAGTTGTGCGGAGGGTATGCGGGCAGTATTTCGCTTACTGAAGGCAACACCACGCTGGCTACTGCTCCTGTAGCCATTAACAACAGCCGTTATGACCGTTCAGTCTCCTTTACATTAAAGGCTGATAAGCCTGGTCTGCACCATTACTCCATTACCGCCCCGGCCGCCGAAGGGGAGAAAAACACAGGTAATAACCGTAAGGATATCTTCGTGGAGGTAGTCGATGAAAAAAAGAATATTCTCATTGCTTCGGCTTCCCCGCACCCTGATGTAAACGCTATAAAAGATGCACTGGCAGGTATTGAAAGCTACAGGGTAACAATCACTACCGCTGATAACCTGCCCGCCACATTCGCCGGGTATGATGTGGTGGTGCTGCATGGCCTGCCCTCTATGCGCAATGATATTGCAGCCAAACTTATGGCCGCACGGAAGCCGGTATGGTTCATCCTTACCTCCCAGACCAACCTGGCCTCTTTTAACACGCTGCACGATATAACAGGAACTAACATTTTACCCGGACAGGTTCACGATGCGTTGCCGCTCTATAACACCTCATTCAATACTTTTACGTTGCCTCAGCAGATACTTACCGTCACTGACCAACTTCCACCGCTTACAGTAGCATGGGGTAATATACCGCCTTTGCCGGGCGGCGCGGCACTCTTTAACCTGAAAGCGGACGGCGGCGGCCAGTCGGGTCTCTGGCTGCTGCAGCAGGGCGTTATCCCTTCCGCAATACTTGCCGGCGAGGGTCTATGGCGCTGGAGGTTGTATGAATATAAAAATTTTAATACCCACAATGTAATAGACGAATGCATCAGGCAGACTGTCGCGTTTCTGGCGGCCAATAGCCGGGAGAAGCCGTTTACCGCTGCGATGCCAAAATATGTATGGCGCGACCAGGAGCCTGTATCCATAAGGGCCTACCTGCTCAATGCCAATAATGAACAGATAAATACACCAGATGCTGGTATTACTATTACTGACAGTGCCGGCCGCAAACGCGAGTTTTCCCTGGAGCGCTCGGGCAATACCTATTTTGTAAATATTGGTATCTGGGCCGGCGGAACATATACCTATACCGCAAAAACTATTTACAATGGCAAACAGCTATCTGCCGGCGGCAGCTTTGCGGTGGAGACTGTACCGGTGGAGTTAATGGACCAGGGTGCTGACTATGCCATGTTGTACAGCCTTGCAAAAAAATATAATGGCGGCTTTACAACCGCACCGGCTATTAATACCCTATATGACAGCATTACCCGTAATGAGCGGATAAAACCTGTAATACAAACAAACACGGAAACGGTGCCGTTTGTTGATCGTAAATGGTATTTCTTCATCATTCTTTTACTCGCGGTGGCGGAGTGGTTGCTTAGGAAATACTGGCTGGCGCAGTAAGGTTTAAAAATTTATTGTTAATTATTGAATAAGTTACTGTATTGTTAGCCTGTTGTAATTATGCTGTTATTGAATAGCGTCAGCTATAATGGCATCATTTTTTAATCCTACCTTAGCGCAATAATATAGTTATGGATTTACCATATTCGTACCATGAGGCTGAGGAATTGTGTGGAAGGTTTAAATACCTGTGCGGTACTTCTTTTGGTGAGAGAGCATTAATAGAGAATATTGTAATAGCCCCATTTGATAGCAATTACAAGCAGAGATTTTTTGTATACTATCTTTTATTCGACAATGACGCAGTAGCGGCGCTGGAAGAATATAAAGGTTCTTTATACGATGTTATGGTAATTGCCCGTTGCGACGATGGGGAATTAGCTTATGAAAGTTTGCATTCGTGGGTGCAACGCAATAAAATGTTGACGGATTTCCCCAAAGACATACGGCAGCAACTTTCGCTCAGTCAGCTATATTTATAATTTATTTTCGCATAGCAGCACTCTGTTTTGCCATTGAAGCAAAAAGTGCATGTGATAAAATTTATTTAAATTATCTTAATAACCGGTGCAGGCATGGACGATATAAGGATATTACTCGCAGACGATGACCCTGAAGACCGTATGATAATGGAAGACTCCTTTAGGGAGATGGATTTGTCGCATATCATCCACTGTGTGGAAAGTGGCGAAAGTATCATTGAATTTCTCGAATCAAAAATAGCTGACAATAAACTCCCTTCACTCATCATTTTGGATCTTAACATGCCACGCATGAACGGCACCCAAACTTTAAAGGCGATTAAAAATATTGAAAGGTGGCGCAGTATCCCGGTTATTATATTTTCCACCTCCGTAAATACTTTTGAAAAGAACGAGTGTTTGAAAACAGGTGCTGAATCTTATGTAGTAAAGCCTGCTACTTATAAAGAGTGCCAGGAAACAGCAAAACGATTTTACGATTTTGCGCTCAGCGGCAGTTTGCTCTAGTTTGTTATTTCGGCTTTCGCCTTTACCCATATAAGCGCTCACTTTTAAGGCCCCTCCCGTTTGGCACAGTATGTTATATGCTTTAGACAAAATAACTGGTTGAGTGGTTTTTCCCGTACCTTTGGCATAGTTTTTATTAAGTACATTATCAATCACTAAACTAATCTAAAACGTAAATTTTATGGCAAAAGCAGGTAGTGCAATCGCAACCTTTCTTGTAGGCGCCGCAGTAGGAGTTGCTGTAGGCTATGTACTGGCAACAGATAAAGAAGGCCGCCAGGACGACATCGAGAAACTTAAGAATTCGCTCAATACGCTCAAAGGTAAGTTCGCCAAGAAGGGAATGGATCTTGAAGAAGAAATTTATCATTCCTAATCCCAGGCGCGCCATATCATGAGTATATTCGGTTCACTGAAAAGTACAGTAGCTCAGTACGCTGATGTGTACATCAGGTTATTTAAACTAAATCTGATTGATAAAACATCAAGCCTGCTGAGCTACGTCATGTTCGCATTGATTTGCATGTTTATCAGTTTCTGCACTATGTTGCTGCTTGCTTTTGGTATAGTTGAGTTGTTCTGCTATATGGGTTTAACGCGTGTGGCATCCTGTTTCATTACTATGGGGGTTTATATATTATTTCTCGTTATTATTGTTGCTATGAGAAAAAGTATAACCGGCATGTTCGCAGGTACATTTATTCGGATAATGACCGAAGAGGACAAAGAAAAAGATAATCGTTAAATACCTGGGGCATGCCATTATATTCTAAAAAACTGCACAGCGCTAATGAGCTGCAAAGGGAGAAACTGGAAATCGAAAAGCGTCTTTTACTCCTTGAAAGAGAAGATGCATTTTCTTCTCTTGACTTCCTGACAACCAAGAAAGGTAAAAAATCAGGCAGGAAAGAAGTTACTGCTATGGGAAGTCTGCTCGATCTTATCCCGGTCTCTAACCCCATAATGGAGGCTGCGCTTAAACTCGTACAACGCAAGTTTTTCAGCAGGCAGCCCGATACCGAACGCAGGGGCGGTGAGCACCAGCCCTCACCGGTAATGTCAAAAGTAAAAAAGACTGCGAAAGGAATTGTATTGGATATTGTGGTTAGCTACCTAAAATGGAAAGCGATTGAACTTTCTTACAAGGGCATAGCCTACCTGATGAAAAAGCGCAAAGAAGAGCAGCAGATGCTGGCACTTGAGCGGCCGGTGACAGTACGAAAATAACGGACCAATTTAAAAATTACAGACTATTAAAGTTATATCAGCAGTAAGCCGTTTTACGGCTTACTTTGTTCTTATAATAATAAACTTCCCTTTCTGTGTAGCCGTTACTTATCCGCCAGCGCATCAGTAATATCTATTGATACCGATTTTGTTTCTTTTACATGCCCTGTTTTTATTTTGAAATCAAGCGTACCGCCCGGCTCTATTTCATCATCAAGCACATGTTTCTGTTTTTCAATAGTACTTCCTTCCTTGTCAATAAATGTTATCTGTACTGTTATATTTTTATAAGTGGTAAGGGTAGCTTTATTCAGTATTTCTCCTTCCACTATAGTTTGGTTAATAAGGTTGCCCCGGTGCGAGCCCGAAATTTTTAGAAACTTCAGCGGCCCCTCTCTTTCGGTATCAGCCAACGACGCTTTTTTTTCTTCGTATTTGGTTGATGGTTTTTGATTATTCGCCGACTCGCAGCCGCCCATAAGTATGCTAAAAAGCAACATTATGCATAAACGATTTTTCATTACGATAGTTTTAACGCTCATGGAACAAAAGTAAAACAAAACGATCCAATATCAAATGTGGCCATGGGTGGGTAATTTGCCGAATAGATTGCTGTTTGTTCATTCAAGCCCAAGATATCATACTACGGGCTGTTATATAAGCGTACCGCACCACCGATTTTACTTTATAATAATCAACAGCTCCCTTACCACTTACAACTAATATATTATCTTTACCGCCTGATAACGAAAGCATGGCTATGTTTTGATATTTCATGTTGGGGTTGGTTTTTAAATTAAATATATACTTCTTTGAAGCAGATTATACAATCGTTTAAGACGGGAGAAACAATATTGGAAGAGGTGCCGGCACCTGCGGTGAAACGGGGGTGTGTACTAATACAGACTACCCGCACCCTGGTATCAATAGGTACCGAGCGGATGCTGGTGCAGTTTGGAAAGTCGAATTTGCTGCAGAAAGCGCGCCAGCAACCAGACAGGGTAAAGGAAGTATTGGCCAAAATAAAAACCGACGGACTAAAGCCAACCATCAACGCAGTATTCAATAAGCTGGGCCAGCCCCTGCCCCTTGGGTATTGCAATGTAGGCAAGGTGATAGCCGTTGGCGCCGGGGTTGATGAGTTTAAGACCGGTGACAGGGTTGCGAGTAACGGTCCGCATGCTGAGTTTGTTTGCATACCTAAAAACCTGGTAGCGCACATACCTGAAAACGTGACTGATGAAGAAGCCGCGTTTACCGTGATAGGCTCAATAGGCCTGCAGGGTATCAGGCTTACGGAACCACAGCTCGGTGAAACCATAGTGGTGGTCGGCCTTGGGCTTATTGGCCTTATAACGGCGGAACTGTTGGTAGCCAACGGATGCAGGGTAATAGGCATAGACCTTGACCACAAGAAAGTAGCAATAGCAAATAAGAAGGGCGTCATTGCCATAAACCCGCGAGAGGGCATTGATACGGTAAAATTTGTCAATAACCTCACTGATGGCCTGGGTGCTGATGGCGTAATAATAACAGCGTCAGCAAAAACAGATGAAATAATAGCACAGGCGGCAAAGATGAGCCGCAAACGCGGCCGCATAATACTGGTAGGTGTGATAGGGCTGAACATAAGCCGGGCCGACTTTTATGAAAAAGAACTTACCTTCCAGGTGTCGTGCTCTTACGGGCCGGGCCGCTATGATGACCGCTATGAAAAAGAAGGGATAGACTACCCGCTGCCCTTTGTAAGGTGGACTGAGAAGCGCAATTTCCAGGCCGTGCTACAGGCAATAGCCACCGGTAAACTGGAAGTGAAAAGCCTAATTACAGAGCGTATAGCCCTGCAGGAGTACAATAAGATTTACTCTAACATGGGCAACCAGGATTCCATAGCCTCAATATTGGAGTACCCTGAAAAAAGTGCGCACGCTGTATCAGTAACCATAAGCGACGGCAACTTCGCGGCAGGCAGGGGCGGGATAGGCATAATAGGTGCGGGCAACTTTACGGGCATGACCATGTTGCCGGTGCTGGCTGATATAGGCGCACCGCTATACTCAATAGCCAGTGCGGCAGGACTGAGCGGGACAACGCTGGCAAAAAAATACAAAATAGGCAAGAGCACCACTGACTACAAGAGCATTATCAATGATGCTTCTATTGACCTGGTTATAATAACCACACGCCACAATGAGCATGCACACATGGTGCGTGAAGCGTTGCTGGCTGGCAAGCATGTGTTTGTTGAAAAGCCGCTGGCATTGAATAAGGAAGAGCTGGACAGCATAATAAGCGCTTACAAGGGCGATAAAACCCTTACGGTAGGCTTCAACAGGCGCTTCTCTCCGCACATGCAGAAGGCAAAAGCGCTCATTGGCAATGTACCCATGAATGTGATAGCCACCATGAATGCCGGCAATATACCGGCAAGCGTATGGGTGCATGATATGAATGTAGGCGGCGGCCGTATAGTAGGGGAGGCATGCCACTATATGGATCTGATCACGTTTCTTACCGGTAGTAAAATAAAATCGGTATGCATGAATGCAATGGGTGAAAACCCGCAGGCCAATACCGACAACGCATCTATTCTGCTCCGCTATGAGAATGGCAGCCAGGGGGTAATCAATTATTTTTCAAACGGTTCGAAGGCATACTCCAAGGAGCGCATAGAAATATATGCACAGGAGCGCACCCTGATCACAGATAACTTCAGGTTGACAGAGGGCTTTGGCTTTAACGGTTTCAGCAAGCTGAAAACAGGTATTGATAAAGGACATGCCGCACAATTTAAATTGCTCGTGGAGCGTGTGAAAACAGGTGGCGCAGCATTAGTGCCATTTGATGATATCGTCAATACCACACTGGCCAGTTTTGCCGCTATTGAAAGCCTGATGACGAAGCAGTGGGTAGAGGTGTAGTATATTTTTATCGCTAAGTTTTTTTGACGCAAGGGTTTGGCCCTTGCGTTTTTTATTTGCGTGCGTTAGGTGTGCCACACATTTGGAGTGTGGCACACCTGTAGTAAATTTACTAGCACCCAACTATTTTACCCGAACGCGCACGCTTTAGCAGTTTCCAATGTGCTAAGCGTTTACCTTTGCCTTCCAATTAAAAACTTATGGGCAAAGTAGCCATTAACATAGCCACAGGCAGCCTGCTGCAGGAAAATATAATAGCGGGTATTGACCTGGGTACCACCAACAGCCTGATAGCCATAGTAAAAACCGATACGCATGAACCCATTGCCCTGCGGGAAACTGACGGGCTTGCGCTGGTGCCGAGCATTGTACACTTTGATGAGTTTGGCAATACCACGGTGGGCAATGAGGCCCGCGCGCTGCTGGTACAGCAGCCTGAGCGCACCATATACAGTGCCAAACGGCTGATGGGTAAAAGTTATAGCGATGTAAGCAGGGACGCGGGATTTTTTGCTTATAATATTATAGATGATGGCACCGACGCGCTGGTAAAAGTGCAGGTGGGGGACAGGTTTTATAGCCCTGTTGAGCTGAGCAGCTACATACTTAAAGAACTGAAGAAAAGAGCGGAGCACATACTCAAAACTACTGTAAGCAGGGCGGTGATCACCGTTCCGGCTTACTTTAATGACGCGCAGCGGCAGGCTACGCGCGATGCCGGCAGGTTGGCGGGACTTGATGTATTGCGTATTATTAATGAACCGACCGCAGCCAGTCTGGCCTATGGCATAGGGGTAAAAGCGGGAGAAGAAAAGACCATTGCTGTTTATGACCTGGGCGGCGGCACCTTTGATATTTCTATATTGACTATAAGCAACGGCATGTTCGAGGTACTGGCCACCAATGGCGACACCTACCTAGGCGGTGATGACATGGATAATGTGCTGGTGCGCTACTGGCAGGAAGATGCCGGTACCGGTAAGTCAGCCCTCGGGCTGGGCAGTTCGCCGTCAAAGTCGCTTGCGCAGCAGATGCGCATAACGGCTGAAGAGGCCAAAAAACACCTGACCGAAAATGACGTGTTTGAAGGCAGTATTGAGGGCACAGCGGTACGGATAACGAAGGAAGAATTTAATGAACTGATAGGCCCGCTGGTGCAGCGCACCATGACTGCCTGTAAAAACGCGCTTGCTGATGCAGGGCTTGAGCCCACCGCTATAGATGAAGTAATAATGGTGGGAGGCAGTACCCGTGTGCCGCTTGTGAAGCAAAGGGTAAAAGAGTTTTTCGGGCGTGAAGTGCATGACAGCCTGAACCCTGATGAAGTAGTTGCCCTCGGTGCCGCAGTGCAGGCTGATATACTTGCCGGTAACAACACTGAAATGCTCCTGCTTGATATCACCCCGCTTTCGCTGGGTATTGAAACGATGGGCGGCCTTATGGATGTACTCATACCCCGTAATTCGAAAATACCCAACAAGGCGAGCCGCCAGTATACCACTCATAAAGACGGGCAGAGCGGGATGCGCATTTCAGTGTACCAGGGCGAGCGGGACATGGTGACGGATAACCGGAAACTTGCCGAGTTTAACCTTACCGGCTTACCCGCCATGCCGGCAGGTATGCCTAAAGTTGAGGTTAGCTTCCTGATAGACGCTGACGGTATACTGAAGGTAAGCGCCACGGAACTCCGCAGTGGGGTAGCGCAGACCATTGATGTAAAGCCACAGTATGGCCTTACTGATGAAGAGGTTGAAAATATGCTGCTGGCTTCACTTACCCACGCCAAAGACGATATAAAGACCCGTGCGCTTGTAGAGGCCACCACCGAAGCCATGCAGATGCTGGAAACCACTGAAAAATTTATTGGCAAATATGCTGACGTACTGACGGATGAAGAAACAAATGCCACCGCCACGCAGACAGCCGCCCTTAAAGCAGCCAT
>JACMPD010000267.1 GCA_014377675.1 Taibaiella sp. | reverse complement strand
ATAATAGCCTGCTGGGCCATGGGCCTTACCCAGCACAAAAATGCCGTAGATACCATAAAGGAAGTGGTGAACCTGCTGCTGCTGAAAGGAAGCATAGGCAAACCCGGAGCGGGCACCTGCCCTGTGCGCGGCCACAGCAATGTGCAGGGCGACCGCACCATGGGCATCTACGAAAAACCTTCCAAAAAATTCCTTGATGATATTGAGCGGGTATATGGGTTTAACCCGCCCCGGCATCACGGGTATGATGTGGTAGAGGCCATACACGCCATGCATGAAAGAAAGGGCAAGGTGTTTATAGCCATGGGTGGCAACTTCCTGAGCGCTACGCCGGATACTGTATTTACCGCGGAGGCAATGCGCAAAACCGACCTTACCGTACACATATCCACCAAACTGAACAGGAGCCACCTGATAACCGGCAAAGAAGCACTGATACTCCCCTGCTGCGGCCATACCGACCTGGACATGATGAACGGAGAAGCGCAGTTTATTACCTGCGAAAACTCAATGGGTGTGGTGCAGATGTCAAAAGGCAGCCTGAAACCTATCTCAGACCAGTTGCTGGGCGAGCCCCTGATAGTAGCCAAAATGGCTAAAGCCACACTGGGTAGCCGCTCAAAGGTAAATTGGGATTTGTACATGAAACATTATGATTATGTGAGAAATGATATTGAACTCACCATTCCCGGCTTCCAGGATTTTAATAAGCGGGCGAGGGTTTTGGGCGGTTTTTATCTGCCAAACGGCGCAAGAGAAGGCAGATTCAACACCCTGAATGGTAAGGCCAACTTTAATACTTCAGAAATAACCATAACCAAGCTGGCGCCTGATGAAGTAATGATGCAGACCCTGCGCAGCCATGACCAGTTCAACACCACCATATACGGACTTGATGACCGCTACAGGGGGGTGTATAATGAACGCAGGGTCATCTTTATGAATGAAAAAGACATTGCCCGCCTGGGCTTTAAAAACGGCGACATTGTTGACCTGTACAATAACTATGGTGGCGTGGAGCGGGTAGCACATAAGTTCATCATTATCCCGTTTAGTATACCGGAGCAGTGCACCGCTACCTACTTCCCCTAAACCAATGTGCTGGTGCCGCTGGACAGCACCGCAGACCGGAGCAATACCCCCACCTCAAAAATGATTATCCTTAAACTGAAAAAACATGTAGGGTAAAATTCAGGGCATATTTAATATAATTACAGATTCAGGTACCACAAATGCCTGAATTTTGTTTTTCCCTTTATTTCTTATTCAGGTTTTTCTCCATCTCTTTATCGTACCACTCCTTTGTTTTCTGTTCGTTTTCTTCTATTTCTTTTAGAATACGGGCCTTTTCCTGCTTCAGGTCAATTTCCCCGTTTTCTTCATTCACTTTAAATTTTACGCCGGTTACTTTACCATTTAGCGGTTTTCTTGCTCTCATAGGCTTTAATAAATTTGAAACAATAAAATTAAGGGAAAAACTGTCAATGAAACAAAACAGGCCGATAGAAATACTTTTTCAATATCTGAATGTTTTGCCCACTCTGTTAAGCTGTATAAAAATAAGCGGTATGCTCACCATAAAATGAGCATTTTGGGAAAATGGGCGCGGAAGACTGGTTTCTTAAACATAACTCTGTTTCCGCTGAAGATTTCGTGAATGAGCCGCACCGCAATAAATTAAATATATTACTCACCCGCACCACTCACCTGTCTTACCACTTGGGTCAGTTTATACTCATCAAATAATAAATAAATATTTTGTGTAATTCCGGTGTGGCACTGCTGCGGCGGAATTGTTTTTTTAAACTGAAATTGCCACACTTCCTTACTTTTACGGCAAAACACACATCCATGTTTAGCTACTGGGAACAGGAGAGTTTCAGCCATTATCAACATATTGTAGTTGGGGCTGGTATCGTTGGGCTGAGTGCAGCGATAGAGCTGAAAGGGCAATACGCCCATGACAGCGTGCTGGTGCTGGAAAGGGGGCTGTTGCCTACCGGTGCCAGTACCCGCAATGCCGGTTTCGCCTGCATGGGCAGCGCTAAGGAGTTGCTTGATGACCTGGACCACAACACCGAAGAGGAGGTGGTAAGGCTTTTTGAGTGGCGCAAAAAAGGTCTGGAGCTGCTGCGCAGCAGGCTGGGCGATGAGCGGATTGGCTATGCGGAACAAGGCAGCTATGAACTGATCAGCACCGCGGAACAGGAAGCAACAGCTAAAATACACTACCTTAATAACCTCCTTTCCACAGCTGCAGGTAAGCCCGCTTTCAGGCTAGCCAATGATAAAATCAGCCGTTTCGGGTTTTCAAAGGGCTATACGAGGGCGCTGATTGAAAACACCTGTGAGGGTAGCATACATAGCGGCAAAATGATGCGCGCGCTTACGGACATGGCCTTGCAAAAAGGCGTTGAGGTAAAAACCGGGGCCGTGACAACGGGGTATGAAGAGGACAACAACGGGGTGACCGTAATGGTGCAGGACAATTTCCGCCAACATAGATGGCCGCTCACCTGCGACACCTTTACTATTTGCACCAACGCTTTCGCCAAAGACCTGGTGCCGGAGGCGGATGTAATTCCGGGCCGGGGGCAGGTGCTCATCACCCACCCTATACCGGGGCTGCAGTTCAAAGGCATTTTCCACTTTAACAAAGGCTACTATTACTTCAGGGAGATTGACGGCCGCGTGCTGCTGGGCGGTGGAAGAAACCTTGACTTTGCCGGTGAAACAACGACTGACTTCGGGCTGAGTGAACTGATACAGGGTGACCTGGAGCGCAAATTGGCCGAAATAATATTACCGGGCCAAAAGTTTTCAGTTAACCGGCGGTGGGCCGGCATTATGGCGTTTGGCCGGCAAAAGCTGCCGATAGTACAAGCGTTTTCTCCTCGGGTATTCGGGGCCTTCAGGATGGGTGGTATGGGGGTTGCACTGGGTAGCCTGAGCGCCAAACAGGTGGTGGCGCTGATAGCGGAGCAGAGGCCCTGAGGCTTGCTGACCTGCTGAAGAAGCGGCAACTCTGATTGCCATCGGGGGGTAAAAGTTTGCGTTGGTTTGTTTAGATACATAGGGCTTGGTGTTTAAAAGCGGGTTGTTTGTAATTGTGTAGGGCAAAGATGGATTTATATTTTTAGCCGGCAAAACCGGGCAGGCATGGCGCCCCGAATACGGGTTAGCATGACCCGGTTCCGGGGTCTAACGCATATCTATATAGGCAATATATTAAGATAATTAATTGAAGGGCATTTTGTTGTGCATATAAATAAATAAATGGCCGTCTATTTTGTAGTTTTTAGTTTTTTGGGGTAAAAGGTGGGGTAATTGGGGGTGAATTGAGGTGTTAGGGGCGGGTTGCGAGGGTTGGGGTCAAAGAGTTTAAACCCGTGGATATACGAATAAGAGGAGCGGTTTTAGCCAAAGATTGTGGTCTGTGGCTAAAGCCGTGTTGTTAGTTAGCTGATCCACGGGTTAAAACCCGTGGCAACTTTAGAGGTAGTGGATTTTTTCTAACTCGTTCGTGGGTTGGTATTGCGCCCCTTCAGGGCTTTTTGGT
>JACMPD010000029.1 GCA_014377675.1 Taibaiella sp. | reverse complement strand
TTGTGTGGGTGTAAACTGGAACTACTATACATCTGGCTCAGGCGGCACATGGAGCTCCCTGAATACTGCCATTGCCACTGTCAATAGTTCAGGTCTGGTACATGGAGTGTTACCGGGTACTGATACGCTCAGGTACGTCACCGTTAATTCATGCGGTGCTGTTACATCTATGCTTGCCTTCAGGGTGGGTGCCAGCGGCTTCTGTGCCAGTGGGGTTGCTGGTACAGAGCAAGTCAGTGGAAAGCGTAAATTACTCATTGCGCCTAACCCTGCTTCCGGCCGCTTTACATTACGGTTGGCGACTGGTGCTATTGGTGTGGCGCACGTGGCTATAACTGACCTGTTGGGCAGGCGTGTAGCTGGCTACGAACTCCGCACCAACTGCGACCACGAGTTGGAGCTGCATGTGCAGGCCGGTATATATGTGGTTACGGCTACGCTTAACGCCGAAAGCCATGTTGCCCGCCTTATTGTAGAATAGGCGGAGGGCTCCACTGGTCGCCAGCGTCTCGCTGCGACCTAAAATATGGAAGCGTCCGCTTCCATAAAAATAATATTTTCGCAACTCAATTTATTAATAGATGGCGCGCAAATACAAAATTCACGATCAGCAGGAATTATATTTTGTAACTTTTACGGTAGTAAATTGGATTGATGTATTTACAAGGGACGCTTACAGACAAATATTTCTCAACTCTGTAAAATATTGCCAGCAAAACAAAGGGTTAAATGTGGGTGCCTGGGTCATTATGATCAATCATATACATATGATTATTGGGACAAACGGCGATAATAAATTGCAGGATATTATAAGGGATTTAAAGAGCTTTGTTTCAAGACAAATGAGGCTCACTATAGAGCAAAATAGCGAAGAAAGCCGGAGAGGGTGGATAATATGGATGTTAAAAAGGGCTGGTATGGCTAATAGTAAGAATAATAACTTCCAATTTTGGATACAAGATAATCATCCCATACAGCTTTCAACAGGTGAGATGCTTTTAGAAAGGCTTAATTATATACATAACAACCCAGTAAAGGCGGGTTTTGTAGCACAGCCTGACCACTGGCTGTACAGCAGCGCTCATGATTATTGCGGTGGTACTCAAGGGTTAATCGACTTAATGATGCTACTTTGATTTTTTTGAAATGGTGCCAGCACCAGTGTTATAACGCATTTTACTGAAGCGAGACGCTTCATTATGTTGGGTCGCAGCGAGACGCTTGCGACCAGTGTTTGGTATTTGAATTTGAGTTGCCCGGAGTGAGCTTTATCGCACTATAAACTCGCGGTTGCTACGATCAATTTTATTTTTATTTCAGACTGGTCGCCAGCGTTCCGCTGCGACCTAAAATATGGAAGCGTCCGCTTCTGAAACATGCTTTTTACTGAAGCGAGACATTTCGTGATGTTGGGTCGCAGCGAGACGCTGGCGACCAGTTTGATAAGTGTTAGTTTTAAAAAGGCTTTTTTTCACAAGCGTGGCTTCAATATATTGGGTAGTGTGAGTATAATCAGTGATCAACATTTTTTTTTAATTTTATCCCTCATGGACGCAAGTATAGAAATAATAGCAGAGGTGCATCACCATCCTGGTGCTGACCGCCTTGACCTAGCCCGGATACTGGGTTTCCAGTGCGTAATAGAAAAAGGTAGCTACAAGGGTGGCGAAAAGGTAGTGTACATACGGCCTGATTCCTTGCTGCCGGAGGTGGAGTGGGCGGAAGAATACAGGAAATACTCCCCAAACCGCATCAAAGCCGTGAAGCTGAGAGGGGAGTGGTCAGAAGGTGTTATAGTGCCGCTACATAAGCTACCGGCAGCGATAGCAGAACTACCGGTTGGCAGTGACGTAGCCGAATTTATTGGTGTCCGCCACTTTGAGCCGCCGGTGCCTAAAGAACTGAATGCCAAAAGACCCTTGCCATTCGGGATACCGAAAACGGATGAGGAGCGGTGGGAAAATATGATAGATAAACTGCCCATGGGGGAGCCGGTAGATATTACCCTGAAAATAGACGGGCAGTCATGGAGTATTTATTATAACATACCCACAGATGAATTTGGTATACTTGGCCGGACACTGGGGTACCATCATGATACCGAGAACCCCTACAGCGTGCACCTGCACCGCACGTACAAAACCCTGGAGCGGGAGTTTAAAGATTATTGCATTGCCGCAGGCAAGTCGTTGTGCCTGAGAGGGGAGAGCTATGGCGGGGGAATACAGCGCGCTAAAAACAACCCTCATGGAGCAGCCAACCCTGGTATAGCAATATTTTCGTGCTACCTAATTGAAGAGCGCAGGTATGCTAATAAAGGAGATGCGTTTTATTTTGTAAACGTATGCGCCGCATTGCAACTGCCCATAGTACCCATACTGGAGTCGCATGTGCCACTGACACAAGAACTCATTGATTATTACTCCACGGGCATAGAACAGGTGCTGGGCAAGCCCTTCGAAGGGGTTGTTGTGAAACACGCAAGGGGTACATTTAAGATAATTAATAAAATATATGACAGCCGGAAATAGGACTAGCCAAATTTTTTATTGATATTCAGTTAGTTGCAAGCCGCCCAACCGGGCGGCTTGCCGCATTATATACCAGGTGCCAAAAAATATTTTTAGTATTTCCTAACGAAAGGGCTGTGTGCCTCGTCATACACGTACCGGCCCCTAAAAACCCTCTCATGAAAAGGACATTTGGAATTTTAATGGCGATTTATTGCGTAGTAATGGTGCTGATGATATCCTGCAGAAGTACAGGAGGAGAACAGAATAACCATTTTACCGCAGGAGCGATATTGAAATAACGAATGAACTTTTCGGCCTCTATCATCTAAACCCTTTTTTATAAAACTTAAAACTATGAGCCCTTAAAAAACCTAAGAACCCGAAACCCTATACTATCACCCTTTTTTAAAACCTATACCATCAAATAATAACCTGACTCTATCAGTAAACCCTTTTCTCAGTACTTTAAAAGCTTGCCGTAAACCTTAATTAAACTATCAATTTTTATAATAACCTATCAATCTGTAAACCCTCTATAGACTCTGCTTTACCCGGTATTATACCTTTTTTAAAATTCGATTCATATATAGCCCTATCAGCTATAAACCCTCAGTACTGGCAAAAAATCAACGATTGTTTTACAACAATCGTTTTTTTTATGTATCATATTTCCTTCGGGTCTTGGTGAAAAGTAGCTCATAGAGCTATGCAGCCCCGCATTACGTTGGTGTGTGGTGAGGGAAACATAGTCAGATATACATACAAAAAAACCGGCTACTTTACAGTAACCGGTTTATATAATGTAGTAGAAAAATTAAGATTAATAACTGCCTCTTCCCCTGCCGCCGGCACTACCACCGCGTGAAGAACTGCCGCCCTTGTTGCCATAGGACTTTACATCGCCTGAGTAACGGGAACCGCCGCCGCTTGGCTTGGAGTAGCTGCGGCCTTCTCCACCGCTGCGGCCTTCTCCACCTTCGCGGCTGCCGCCACGGCTTTGCTCGGCTTCTTCAAGCCTCACTTTACGGTTTTTGAATTTTTTAGTAGCCAGGTGCTCCTTAATATACTCAGCTGCATCAGTAGGTACATTAAAAAAACTGCTCAGGTCACGAACCGTTACACGCTCTATCATGTTGGGCTCCACATCAGTTGACTCAGTTATAAACTGTATCAGGCGTTGTGCGTTAAGCCCGTCTTTTTCACCTATGTTTATAAACAAACGGGTCGACCTTGCGCCACCACTTGCGCTCCTGCTTTTGGTCTCAAAACCCGCGTTCAGGTCTTCTGCATCAGCGTAGGCGTCAATGGTATCTTTCAGTTGCAGCCATATCAGTTTGCGTATCAGTACATCTTTATCTACTTCAGCAAACTGCTCATGCATACTGTCGTAGTACATTTTAGCAAATTCATCCTTAGGGTCAGCGTTTGCTATCTGCTCCATGTAGAAGAACAGGCGTTTGCGGATCACTTCAGCGCCATCAGGAATATCGCTCTTGTGGAACTTCTGCTTTACCAGCCTTTCTATCTGGCGGATATTAGATATCTGCTTAGGAGAAACGATGGACATACAGATGCCTGACTTACCGGCGCGGGCTGTACGGCCGCTGCGGTGTGTGTACACTTCAGGGTCATCAGGCAGTTCATAGTTAATAACGTGGGTAATATCATTTACGTCAATACCACGTGCGGCAACGTCAGTAGCCACAATAGCCTGGAGCTGCTTGCTTTTAAAGCGGTCCATTACCTTGCTGCGCATTTTCTGGTCCATATCGCCGTGTAGCGGGCTTACATGGTAACCCATTTTCATGAGTTTCTCAGAAACTTCCTGCGCATCTTGCTTGGTACGGGTAAAGATGATACCGTAGATGCCGGGAGCAAAATCAAGCAGGCGGCGAAGCGTTTCAAAGCGGTTGTGGTGGTTGGCAACGAAATACTGGTGATCAATATTTTCGTTGGTCACGTTGGCCGCGGCTACTGAAAACTCTTCCCACTGCTTCATAAAGCGCTTGGCTATGCCACGCACTTCATTGCTCATGGTAGCTGAGAACAACCAGGTTGTTTTTTCAGCAGGTGTATTTTTTAATATCAGCTCAATGTCTTCACGGAAACCCATGTTCAACATTTCATCAGCCTCATCAAGTATCACATATTTCAGTGATTCAAGAGAAATGGCTTTACGCTCCAGCAGGTCAATAAGCCTGCCCGGTGTGGCTACTACTACCTGCGGGTTAGCTCTTACGTCGCGGATCTGCCCGGTAATAGGCACCCCACCATATACGGCGGTAATGCGCAGGCCGCGCATGTGGTCGCCATATTTTTGCAGTTCCGTCTGTATCTGCATACACAACTCACGTGTAGGGCTCAATACAAGGCACTGAACATTTTTAACCTGCAAATCAGTATGGTGCAGCAAAGGCAAGCCATAGGCGGCGGTTTTACCCGTGCCCGTCTGTGCCAACCCAATGATGTCTTTAGGGTTTGTAAGAAGCGTAGGTATTACTTTTAGCTGTATAGGTGTAGGTGTATCAAATCCCAGGTCAGATACTGCCTGTAATAGTTCTTCCCGCATCGGGAAGTCGGAAAAAGAATTCATTAATAAAGAACTTTATAAATATGAAGTGGCAAAGGTACGGCTATTTATTTATATTTTGTGTTGTAAAAAATGGTGGTTGCGATTTTTAACTTATTAGGTAATGGAGGGTTGCCTTAGCATATATGCCATTAAAAAAGTCCCTCGCTGTCGCAAATCTTTTTTGACTTGTGACGATAACCATGCAAGTGTTTTTTACTTGTAAAGCAATAGGATAAAGATTATCTTTACCTTATGAGTACTCGGTATAAATTTACAAATAAAGATGGCGTTTATTTCCCAATATTCTATCGCAAGTCGAAAAGACCTCGCACTTTTTTTTTGACACAAGTGAAAAAGCACTTGCGCCAAATAGGGGGTCATTAAAGTAGCTTATCCAATACACACTTCCCCACACCATCTCTCGTTACAATAATACCTACGTTACACACTATCATCATAAAATATAAATCAATACCCACCACAAGCCACACAACATAATATTTTGAAAAAAAAAAATGTAATAAATCTTTCTGCAATGGGCCGCCGGGAGTTACCGCATATTGCTCCAGGTCTGTGATGCC
>JACMPD010000266.1 GCA_014377675.1 Taibaiella sp. | reverse complement strand
GACATTCGGACATTAACACTCCCATGCACTCCCCCCAAATCATTCTCCTCTCTTCCCTCCCAAAAATGTCCTACTTTTGCCACCCAGACGTTGAGTCTGGGTTTTAGTCCGCTCATCGCCTGCTTTTTTTACTATTAATTACATGTAAATGCCGCGCGATCTTTCCATTAAAAGTGTCCTCATTATTGGTTCTGGCCCCATTATCATTGGCCAGGCTTGTGAATTTGACTATTCCGGCTCGCAGGCCGCAAGAAGCCTGAGGGAAGAAGGGATAAAGGTGATACTCATTAACTCTAACCCAGCTACCATTATGACTGACCCCATAATGGCTGACAGGGTGTACCTGTTGCCCCTTACGGTGGAAAGCATTGAGCAGATACTGGAAGAAAACCAGATTGATGCCGTATTGCCTACCATGGGTGGCCAAACCGCTCTTAACCTCGCCAAAGAGGGGGATGAACTGGGCATTTGGGAAAAATACAATGTAAAACTTATTGGCGTTGATATTAAGGCCATAGACAAGGCCGAAGACCGCGAACTGTTCCGTAAATGGATGCTGGCACTCGGTGTGCCGGTGGCGCAGGCAAAGACCGCCAATTCCCTGCTTGAGGGCAAGGAATTTGCGCAGGAGATAGGGTTGCCCATCGTTATCCGCCCTTCTTACACACTCGGCGGCTCAGGCGGTGGTATAGTTATGCATAAGGACGAGCTGGACGCCGCCCTTGACCGCGGCCTCACTGCCTCGCCCATACATGAGGTGCTGGTGGAAAAAGCGATGCTCGGCTGGAAAGAATTTGAGCTGGAGCTGTTGCGCGATATGGCCGATAACGTAGTCATTATCTGCACGGTTGAAAACTTTGACCCCATGGGCATACATACCGGCGACAGCATCACCGTTGCACCGGCCATGACCCTCAGCGACACCGCCTTCCAGCTCATGCGCAATACCGCAATAGCCATGATGCGCGACCTGGGTAACTTTGCCGGCGGCTGCAACGTACAGTTCGCGCTCAACCCCAACACGGAAGAAATAATAGCTATTGAAATAAACCCGCGCGTAAGCCGCTCATCAGCCCTCGCATCAAAAGCAACGGGTTACCCTATAGCCAAGATAGCCGCCAAGCTGGCCATTGGTTACAACCTTGATGAGCTGAAGAACCAGATCACCCAGACCACCTCAGCCTACTTTGAGCCGGCACTTGACTATGTAATAGTAAAAATGCCGCGCTGGAATTTTGATAAGTTCAAGGGTGCTGACGATACACTGGGCCTGCAAATGAAGTCGGTAGGTGAAGTAATGGCCATCGGCCGCACCTTTACCGAAGCCTTGCAGAAAGCCTGCCAGAGCCTGGAAAACAACGCCACGGGCCTTTCTTACATCAGCCAGCAACGCCTGAGGCCTGAAGAAATTATTGACACCCTCAGGCGCCCCACCTGGGACCGCATATTCCGCATAAAAGAAGCCATAGCAGCCGGCGTATCCATCAAAACAATTAAGGAACTTACCAATATCGACAGGTGGTTCCTCTACCAGATACAAGATATTGTAAAGATGGAAACGGAGCTGCGGGGCTGCAAACACCTGGAGAAAATAGCTACTTCACTGCTTATTGAAGCCAAAAAAATGGGTTTCAGTGATGAGCAGATAGCCGAACTGATGAAAGACTGCACGCCCGAAGAAGTATACGAATACCGTAAAAACCTCGGCATAATCCGTGTTTACAAAATGGTGGACACCTGCAGCGCTGAGTTTGAAGCTAAAACACCTTATTTCTACAGCACATTTGAATCATTCCCGTTGCAGGCAGGCAACGGCGATATTCAGTCTAACGAAAGCATAAGAGGAACCAAAAAGAAAATAATTGTGCTCGGCTCAGGCCCCAACCGCATAGGCCAGGGCATTGAGTTTGACTACTGCTGCACACACGGCCTGCTGGCAATAAAAGACTGTGGTTACGAAGCCATTATGGTCAACTGTAACCCTGAAACCGTATCTACCGACTTTGACATAGCAGACAAACTGTACTTTGAGCCGGTTTACTGGGAGCACCTTTGGGAGATAATAGAACATGAACAACCTGATGGCGTAATAGTACAGCTGGGTGGCCAAACCGCCCTGAAACTGGCTCGCCGCCTGCACGAAAAAGGTATAAAAATAATAGGTACTTCGTTTGACAACATGGACATTGCCGAAGACCGCGGCCGCTTCAGCGATATGCTCAAAGACCTCGGCATTCCTTACCCTAACTACGGCACAGCCTACACCACTGACGAAGCCATTGAGGTGGCCAAAGAAGTGGGCTACCCTGTGCTGGTGCGCCCTTCTTACGTATTGGGCGGGCAGCGCATGCGCATAGTTATTAATGATGAAGAGCTGGAAAAAAGCGTTGTAAGCCTGCTCAAACACCTGCCGGGCAATAAAATACTCATTGATCACTTCCTTGACCGTTGCCAGGAAGCAGAAGTGGACGCTATTTGCGATGGGGAGCAGGTGCATATAATGGGCATAATGGAACACATAGAGCCCGCCGGCATACACAGCGGCGACAGCCATGCCTTGCTCCCTGTCTTCAATCTGGGCCCGCTAGTGGTAGAGGAAATGACCGAAATAGCCCGCAAAATAGCCCTTGAGCTCAACATAAAAGGACTTATAAACATACAATACGCCATAAAAGGCAACAAAGTATATGTAATAGAGGCCAACCCACGTGCCAGCCGCACCACCCCCTTCATAGCCAAAGCCTACGGCATACCCTACCTCAACGTAGCCACCAAGGTAATGCTGGGCGAGCTGATGCTCCGCGACTGCACCTTTGACCAGAAGCTCGAAGGCTTCGCGGTAAAAGAGCCCGTGTTCAGCTTCAACAAATTCCCGAACGTAAACAAAGAACTCGGCCCTGAAATGAAGAGCACCGGCGAAGCCATCCGCTTCATCAAAAACCTTCGCGACCCATGGTTCAGGCAGTTGTATAAGGAAAGGAGTATGCATTTAAGTAAATAGATTAAAACAGGCTGCCACCGGCAGCCTGTTTTGTTCAACGTAGGGGCGAATTGCATTCGCCCTTAACACACCCAATAATTCAATTTACCCTGCGAATATTTTAATTTCGCATTATGTCTTTCAACCCATAGATACATCATCGTAAATCAATACGCTTGCAGGGGTATGACTATGCCGGTGAGGGTGCCTATTTTATTACAATTTGTACTCACAACCGCTCATGTATTTTTGGTACAGTCAACGATGGAAACATGTTGTTGAATGCTGCAGGACGAACAGCTACAGATGAATGGCATAAAACAATCACCATCCGAAAAAATATCATATTAGCGGCATTTGTCGTCATGCCTAATCATATTCACGGTATTATCATTATTGATAAAAAAGCGCAACCTCATTTAGGCGAACCCAATGCGCCCCTGCAGAAATTCCGGTCGCCATCACAAACCATTGGAGCCATTATTCGCGGATATAAATCAGCAGTAACCAAAAGATTACGTGAAATGGCATTAACGAGAGACGGAGATATATGGCAGCGCGGTTATCACGACCATATTATCCGAAATGAATTATCGTATAATAAAATTGAAAATTACATCATCAATAATCCCGCTCTTTGGAAGGAAGATATGTTTTTTGGAAACCAATAGATAGAGATGTTTAATGGGCGAATGCAATTCGCCCATTAAACAATTTATTGTAATTTTTTTGCAATATCCACCCACGTAGGGGCGAATTGAATTCGCCCTGAATAATACATTACCCTCTGCCGCAATTTTCCAGCGTAGCCCCCCATTGCGCACACTCCAACTCATACCCACCCAGCCAAAGCAGTTTTCAAACTGCCGCTTCAACCCCGCACCAAAAAAAACACTATCTTAACTCAAAAAACCAATACAATGGAGACCCACGACATACTCCGCCAACTCGCCACTGCCTTTAACCCCATTGCTGAGGAGGCAATGGCTGATTTTCTGGCACCTTGGAAGGAACTTACAGTAAAGCGCCGGCAGGTACTCACCGCGCCCGGCACTACAGAGCGATACCTCTACGTGGTGCTGGAAGGGGTGCAGCGCGCCTGCTACCTGCACCATCAAAAAGATGTTACCCTCGTCTTTACTTATCCTCATTCGTTTTCAGGCATTATAGATAGCTTCCTGCTGCAGCGCCCCACCATATACCAGCTGGAGGCACTCACTGCTGGCAGGCTGGCCCGCATTTCTTACCCTGAGTTTGCAGCACTCATAGCAAAGCACCGCAGCCTGGAAACCTGGCTGCGCATAGCCACCACCCAGGTGCTGGCAGCAACCCTGCACCGGCATGTAGAGCCTACCGCCTACACATCAGAAGAAAAGTTTACCGCGCTCATGCAGCGCAGCCCGCACCTGCTTAACCTGATACCGCATAAATACCTGGCGTCTTACATTGGCATTGACGCCACCAATTTCAGCAAGCTGGTAGGTTCGGTGCGCATCTGAAAATCATGGTATTTACCAATAATGAACCCGGGTAGCCGTTTTACTTTTGCAGAAACATTAAACCATGCCAACATTTAAAAGCGCCGCACTGCTGCAACAACTGGAAGCCACAGTACAGAACTCAGTAACACTCACCCAAAAACTACAGCAAACAGACCCCGCAAAACTCACGGCAGCACCTACTGGAGCCTGGAACGCCCTGCAGATACTGCAACACCTCAATAGCTACAACCAATATTACCTGCCCGCCATGAAGCAGGCACTTGATAAAGCCCCTGCCCGCGGCGCGGCAGAGTTTAAAGCCGGCCTGCTCGGCAATTACTTTGTGAAAACCATGTTACCCGGCAGCAACGGCGCCATAACCAACGCCATGAAGGCACCCAAAGACCACATTCCGGCACCGCAATTTAATGACCGCAAGGCAATGGCCGACTTCATAACCGGCCAGCAACAGTTGCTGCAAATTATAGGGCGTGCCCGCAATGCCGACCTCACCCGCATTAAAGTACCCATTAGCATCAGCAGATTCCTTAAAATAAGACTGGGCGATACGCTCCGTTTCCTGGTTGCCCATCAGCAGCGGCATTTTGTACAGCTCAGCAATACCCTGGCTGACACATCATTCAGGCTGCAATAACAAAACACTTGCATCGCAATCCACCCACTGGCGCGAGTTTGGCGCGTAGCCCCTGCGTGCAAGCCAACTCGTGCCCACCCAAACAAGGCAGTTTTCAAACTGCCG
>JACMPD010000028.1 GCA_014377675.1 Taibaiella sp. | reverse complement strand
TCTTCAGCAAGCTGGTTATTGGCAGCACCGGCAATAATGGCGCACTTCATTTTACTAATACTTTCGGTATTTACCGATGCACCCAGAGCACACGGCGCATAAATATCCATCTCCAGGTCAAACATTTTATTATTATCCACCACCTGCACTTCAGGGTGCTTCGCTGTCACTAACTTAATGTTATTTTCATTAATATCACTTACCATTACTTTACCACCCTCTTCCACTATATGGTCTATCAGTGTGCGACCTACGTTACCCGAGCCCTGCACCAGCACTTTTTTGCCTGCAAGGCTGTCATTGCCATATACTTTTTTGCAGGCCGCTTTCATGCCCACATACACGCCATAGGCCGTAACAGGAGAAGGGTCACCGCTGCCTCCAAGGTATTCAGGTACACCCGTTACGTGCTTCGTTTCCATGCTTATGTACTCCATGTCTTTTGATGAAGTATTCACATCTTCGGCTGTTATATACTTACCGCCAAGGTTATTCACATACCTGCCGTATCTGCGCCAGTAGGCTTCATTTTTTAACTGTGCCGCGTCACCTATCAACACAGCCTTGCCACCACCGAGGTTCAGTTCGCTTATTGCAGACTTATAGGTCATACCGCGGCTCAGGCGCAAGGCGTCTATTATGGCTTCGTCATGGCTTTTATAATTCCATAGGCGGGTACCCCCCAAAGACGGACCGAGTGTAGTATTATGTATGGCTATTATTGCGTTAAGGCCGGTGTTGGCATCAGTGCAAAACATAACCTGTTCGTGGCCCATGCTCTGCATTAAATCTAAAGTGGATTGTTGCATGTATTCAATTTGCGGGCAAACCTAACAAAATTTGTTGGGATATTTCAAATACATATTTACCAACAAACGTAAAATTACGCCCTGTTTCTATTAAATATATTTTTCGGTACACATGCCAGTAAACAGCCTTTAGTACACACGCTTTTCAGTTAGCAGACTTTAACTTTTCTGTGTATCGTAATTCGCTTGTTTTATATTTTTTTTCCTACCTTTATGTTTCAAAACAGAAAAGAAATGAAACAACTTACATTATTGATTGCTGCCCTTATGATCACCGGCGCAAGCTTCGCACAGGAAAAATCTTGCTGCAAAAAGAAAGGTGAAAAATGTTCAAAAGAAGCATCTGCTGCCTGCAAGAAAAAATGCGATAAGGATGCTCAGAAAGACGCTCCTAAAAAAGACGACAATAAGCAAGCTAAATAATATTAGCGTTTAAAAAAGCCGGGACAAAATGTCCCGGCTTTTTCTTTTTAATTCCTGCTCGTGGTTTGCTTGAAGTGTTATAAAATGAGGCAGAACAGATTATGTGCCTTAGGCGGATTTATCCACTTTTTCCACATTTTTGTTTACTTCTTCCACATGCTTCATGAAACGGGTTACTGAATCATCGGCATAGTGACCGTAGGCATCTATTATCATACCCTTTACACCGTCGGCTGTCTCAATTACATACATGATAGCATTATCAGCCGGGTCGCTCTGTCCTTCAAACCTGTAAAAGTCTATTACCTTTATATCTTGGGGACCATATACCTTGTCTTTATCGGTTGAATATAAACCTTGCTTTGTAATGGTAAGATTATCAGTATATCCGTTCTTGGCCATTTTATTTACACAAGCGGTAAGTGTATTCATAAAAGCTACCGGTTGTTTAGTTGCAGTACCTACATTTTGCGCTTCCATAGAATTTAGTTTTAGTTACTTATTCTGTAGTAAAACTACTGCCAATACACTTTAAACATTTTACATCTCATAACTCATTGATTTTAAAACAAATAATCAAAAATAAGCGGGATAAATCTGCGGTTATGTTTTAAAAACGTAGAAATGCATCTACATTGTCAATAATTGTATCCCGTATAGTTCTCAATAAAATAATAAATAAGCCGCTGCTAACGGTGATATAACGGCAAACACGTTTATTTTTGCGTCATGGACACTTCAGCAGCGCTACTGGATATATTGAAATATACTATACCCGCATTCATAGTACTTATCTCTACTTCGTTAATTGTGAATCGTTTCCTTATTTCGCAGACCCAGCGCAAACAGCTATCGCTGTTCCAGGAGAGCCAGGATATTACCCTCAGGTTACGCCTGCAGGCTTATGAGCGCATGGTGATACTGGTGGAGCGCATTGGCCCCAGACAGATTCTTACCCGTGTCTATGATTCCTCCATGACGGTGTTAGATCTGCGGCAGGTGCTTACCTTCAGCATACTGGCCGAGTTTGAGCACAACCTCTCCCAGCAGATCTACGTATCAAAAAACGTGTGGGAAACCGTAAAAAATGTCAAAGAGCAGGAAATAAGTATGGTGAACCAGGTGGCACAGAAAATGGACCAGGACGCACCGGCAAAGGAACTATACTCAAAAATATTAGACTATGTGCTGCAAACGGAAAGCCAAAACCCAACTGATGTGGCCCTCACCATTATAAATGATGAAGTGAGAAAAGTAATGGCCTTTGGCTCCTATTAAGCATATAGTTAATGCAAACGCAAGCAAAAGAATCAGCAACTCAAACCAAGGTGGAAAAGAAAACAATTAAAGCAGACTCAGGTATAGAAATCAAAGAATTGTATTGCCAACCGGTAAAAATGGACGAGATGCCAGGCATTTTCCCGTTTACAAGGGGCGTACACCCTTCCATGTACCGCGACAAGCTGTGGACCATGAGGCAATATGCCGGGTTCAGCACCGCTGAGGAGTCTAACAAGCGCTACCACTTCCTGCTCGACCAGGGTGTGAGCGGTCTTTCAGTGGCTTTTGACCTGCCTACACAGATAGGCTATGATTCTGACCACGCCATGTCTGAAGGCGAAGTGGGCAAAGTAGGCGTGGCTATTGACTCTCTGGAAGATATGGAAATCCTTTTCCGGGGCATAAAGCTCAGTGATATTTCTACATCCATGACCATCAACGCCACGGGTTTTATCCTCTTGGCTTTCTATATAGCACTTGCAAGAAAACAGGGTGCTGATGTGAAAGAAATTTCAGGTACCATACAAAATGATATATTGAAAGAATATGCGGCAAGAGGTACCTACATATACCCTCCCGGCCCCTCCATGCGGCTGATAACGGATATATTTGAATATTGTAGTAAGGAAGTTCCTAAATGGAATACTATCTCTATTTCAGGCTATCACATACGGGAAGCAGGCTCTAATGCCGTTCAGGAACTCGCCTTTACCCTCGCAAACGGTAAAGCATACCTGGAAGCTGCTATAAAAAAAGGGCTGGATATTAATGTGTTTGCCCGCAGATTGTCGTTTTTCTTTAATGCGCACAACAATATATTTGAGGAGGTGGCCAAGTTCCGTGCTGCAAGGCGAATGTGGGCGAATATCACAAAAACCCTCGGCGCTACCGACCCAAGGGCGCAGATGCTCCGCTTCCACACCCAGACAGGTGGCAGCACACTCACTGCACTGCAACCTAAAAACAATATTGTAAGGGTAGCCCTACAGGGGCTTTCAGCCGTGTTAGGCGGCACACAGTCACTACACACCAATGGTTATGACGAAGCCCTCTCATTACCTACCGAAGAGGCTGCTTCAATAGCCCTGCGCACGCAGCAGATTTTAGCCTATGAGAGCGGTGCAGCAGAGACTGTTGACCCGCTGGCCGGCTCTTACTTTGTGGAGGCGCTCACTAATGAAGTTGAAGCCGCCGGATGGCAGCTTATTGAAAAAATTGACAATATGGGTGGTGCTGTAAAGGCGATTGAAAACCATTTCATGCAGGATGAGATAGCCCGTTCGGCGTATGCATATAACAAAGCAATAGAGAATAAAACCAAAATAATAGTTGGGGTAAACAAGTTTACTGCTGATGAAAAACATGACACTCCACTGCTCAAGATTGATGACTCCATAAGAATAGTCCAGTCAGAAAAACTTAAAAAGCTGCGTGCAACAAGGAATAGCGAAAAAGCCGCCTGGTGCCTCGCAACCATAAAAGAAAAAGCTGGTACGGATGAAAATCTGATGCCTTTTGTGATAGATGCGGTAGAAAACCAGTGTACACTCGGGGAGATTTCTGATGTGCTGCGTGAAGTGTGGGGGGAATTTGTAGGGTAATATTTAACTGCATTACTGTTTCTTGGGAATATATGTGGATAGCTGGTACTGGCTGCAAAATAAAATTTTGACGAGCCAATCGATCATTCGGTTTTCGAAAAAGATATCTGTATTAGTGCCCGGCTTTTAAAGTGTGGCATTAATAACATACAGAGTAACTAATACAAACGCTTTATCGTGAAAAGTGACATTTGGATTTTCTCCCCTTTTAACGGTCTTCGTGTCAAAAGGTTCCACCCCGCAGCACTTACCCATTTAGCAACACTGTAAGCTCGCAAGATGCTACCAGTTCTCCGTGAAGTAGTACCCTGCCCTCCAGTATGTTATAATTTAAAACAGAACGCAGGAAGGTGACAGTGGTAAGTATTGTATCACCCGCTTTTGGCAGGCAGGTTATACTTACATTCTTCAGCGCGACTATGTAGCCTCCCTTTGGGGCTTCTCCGTTCAAAAGGGCATTGTATCCCTCACCGGCGGCAGCGGTCTGGGCCATATTTTCTACAAGGCCTCCTTCGGTAAAGTATCCTCCATCTACCAGTACGTTTTCCCCGCTGATGACGAAAGTTGTTTGCGTAACCCGACCGTCAGAAGCAAGTAGAGCACCCACCATTATAAATGGTGGAGCCTGGGGTATTAGTTTAAGTATATCAGGTAGCAATTAGTCTATAAATTGTTTAAGGCTGTCCATAGGCACCTCTCCGTTATACATCCTTACTAGCTTTCTGTTTTTATCATATATATTTATCTGCGGAAGTGATTGATACAGAAAAGTCTCTTTAATAAAATCCCCGTTATCCATGCCTATTGTAAACATGGGATAGTTGTTTATTTTATGATTCTTAATAAAGTCCGGCAGATAAGCTTTCATCGTAAGGTTTGCGAGCAGCAATAACCTTGTATTCACAAAAAGTGCGGTGTTTTTCTCAAATCTGTCCGTCTGGTCTTCACAGTGGCCGCAGGTTGGGTTAAACATCATCACTATCAGGTTACCTTTGTTGTCAAAATCTTTCGCGTGCAACACCTTGGTCAGTGGCACTGAAGAGTCACCCTCATGTTGGCGCAAGAAACGCTTGCTTCGTTTCAATGTATCAAATGTGGCCACATGCAGTGCCGGCATGGGTGAACCAGGCTGGTGATAGTCTGTTTTGGTTTCGGCAGCTTTGGCGGGCACTATATTATCTTTCACCTGTCCGGTAGCGGCAGTACTCAGCAATATTGCTGAAAAAACAATCAATTGGCGTAACATATACGCTAATGTAAGGAAATAGTTGCAAAATGAAATGTGAATATCTCGAAATGAAATAGTTATCAGAACATTAACAACGGATTGTGTAATTTAGCGGCTTAACATTCTAAGTCAGTCTTTTAAAATGGCATTATTAGGTAACCTGATAGCTCGCTCATTAAAACTTCGTAAAAAATTCCATCTGCCGGTAGCCACGCCCGAGACCTACCAGAAACTAACTTTGCGCCAGCTTATTGACAGAGGCCAATACACCAGTTTTGGTAAGCATTATGGCTTTGCATCCGTAATGCTCACCAGCAAGATAGACCTCGTAAGTGCTTTTCGTGAAGCGGTACCCGTGCACACGTATGATGATATCTATAACCAGTGGTGGCACAAATGTCTTGAAGGTGAAGAGAACGTATGCTGGCCTGGCAAAGTAAAATATTTCGCTCTGAGTTCAGGAACTTCAGAAGCCACAAGCAAACATATACCTGTTACCCAGGATATGATAAAATCTATAAAAAAGGTTGGGTTCAAGCAGCTATACAGCATGGCCAACTACAAGATACCCGGCGTAGCCTTTGAGAAGGGTATTTTAATGCTGGGTGGCACCACTTCTTTATTTGAAAAGGGTGAATATTATGAGGGAGACATGAGCGGCATAAGCGCTAGAAACATGCCTAAATGGATGTCATCCCTGCTCTATAAACCCGGTAAGAAAATAGCTAAACGACCCAAGTGGGAAGACCGGATAAGGCTTATAGTGGAAAACGCCCGGAACTGGGATGTTGGTATTGTGTGCGGGGTACCGGCATGGGTGCAGATAGTGATAGAACGGGTAATAAAACACCACAATGTAGCCAGCATATTAGATATCTGGCCTAATCTTTCAGTGTATATACATGGAGGAGTTTCCATGGAACCTTACAGGGAGAGCTTCAAAAAATTGTTCGGAAAAAAAATGACCTATATTGAAACCTATATGGCTTCGGAAGGGTCATTTGGTTTCCAGGCAAGGCCGGGTGCCGGGATAAAGCTTGTTTTAAATGCAGGCATTTTCTTTGAATTCATACCGTTTACAGCAGCCTATTTTGATGAAGATGGTGATCTGAAACCTAAACCAGACACATTACTGATACATGAAGTAAAGGAAAATGTGGAATATGCAGTTGTACTCAGCACCTGCTCCGGCGCATGGCGCTACCTGATAGGCGATGTGGTAAAGTTTACTGACGCCAAAGAATATGAAATTGCCATAGTTGGCCGGACCAGGCAGTTCCTGAGCATGTGCGGGGAGCACCTTTCAGTGGACAATATGAATAAGGCTATTGATATGGTCTCAAAAAAAATGAATATCGCAATCCGGGAGTTTACCGTCGTCGGTTTTATGCAAGGTAACCGCTTTGCACATAATTGGTATATCGGTTGCGATGACAAAGATGTAAATGTGGCAAAAGTAACGAAGCTGCTCGACGAAACCCTTTGCAGCCTCAATGATGACTATGAAGTGGAGCGGACATCTGCACTGACTGATGTATATGTAGAAATGCTGCCGGGATATATCTTTATCGATTATCTTAAAGCGAAGGGTAAGTACGGAGCAATGAATAAATTTCCGCGGGTACTGAAAGGCCAGCAGATGAAGGACTGGCAAAACTATGTAGAGGGTTACAAAATAGCACCATAACGGTTGTTGATAAGTTCAAGTTCTGGCAATACAGGCAACTTATCGTTGAGTCTCATTCGGGAGGTGAGAAAATCAATAATCGTGCCTGCGAATCACGGGCAGATTTTGATTGGTAAATACATTCCGGTTGAAATAATAGTCGGAATGTTCGCCACATACAAAATTTCCGCTTTGGTTGCTACTGAAGTAGATAATAGTACCAAAAAGTGCCAAAACAATTACGGCCGGAAGAAAAACATATCGGAAAGCTTTCATAACATTGTATTATTACAAAATTACGATTTTCCGGCTATTTAAGACACGTGAAGTCACATATTTGTAATACCCATTATATCCAGTTGATAACAAAGGCTTACAAGTATATGATATAAAATCAATGCTATAACGAAAAAGCAGGCAGGAATAAAAATTCCTGTTTTTTCTTCATCCTGTATTTATCTAACCTTAAATTACTACTTTCGCATATTATTCATTCTTACCTAAACCTCTCAAAAAAAAATTTTATGAAAAAACAATTACTCTCTGCACTTTTATTGGCAGGCACTACCGCAACTTTCGCGCAGCAGACGCTGACTGCCACTGACATGACCCCTGCAATAGGCAATTCATTTTTGAATGTCAACTGCGATACGTTTAATATTCAACCTGGCGCTGCCGGAAACCAAACCTGGAACTTTGCAGGATTGTTAAATACTTCAACCGGCCCCATCAATGACACTACTACAGCAGTAAGCGTTGCCTCAACAGGTCTGGCTTCCTTGTATTCTGCTGCCAATATTGCTACCAACAGTACAGCCACAGGTGCTAAAATATTTTTAATTACCAGCGCTACCAAGCTTCAGCTGAATGGTTATTTCCAATCCGCCACACAGAACGCCGTATTCAGTGACCCTATTGATCAGTTTCACTTTCCGGTTACATACCTGGATAGCTTTACTGATACCTATGCAGGTGCAGTAACTTTTACCGCTTCAAGTACCACTGTTACCGCGACAGAGGCAGGAAACGTAAAAGTAGTGTGTGATGGCTGGGGCACATTAAAATTACCAGGTGGAGTTACTGACACCGGAGTGCTCAGGTTCCACAGTTCGCAGGTTTTCAGAGATAGCGCATTGCTTTTTGGCCTGCCTATGGTAGCCAATTTTGTATTAAATACATACTCTTGGTACAAAAAAGGGTATCATGCCCCTTTATTAACAATAATGACATCTGATCAGGTAGGCGGCGGTATCCGTACCAAAACGGTTACTTATGCTAAAAAAAATACTGTCTCCCTAAACGATGTAAGCCGATTGGACGAATCGCTAGCTCTGTACCCTAACCCAGCTTCAAACGAATTAAAGGTAAGGTTTGAAAGTGTAAACAACAGCCCCGTTACTATTTCATTAACTGACCTTACAGGCCGTACGGTTGCATCAGTTGCGCAGACAGCTACACAAGGTATCCAGAGCGTTAATTTTGATGTATCTTCATTAGCAAAAGGCCTTTACTTTGTACAGTTGCAGTCAGCAGAAGAAACTGTTTCAAGGAAAGTAACTATACAGTAATAAAACTTCCTTAAATTTTTTCCATAGAAACAGGCGCCATCACAGCGCCTGTTTCTATTTAATGTGCGATACCGCAATGTTGGCTTACAATATTAACCACCTATTAATATTATTAATTCATATAATTATTCTACTCATTTACCGAAAGCCTTTAACCTTTATTTAAAAGATATTCTCCTGATTTTCAGCAGAAAAGAAAAAATAATCATTTAAATTTACCAAAAATATTTCTTATGAAAAAATTCTCCGCAATTCTATTGCTGTTATGCGCTGCATTCAGCAGTTTCGGTAAGCAGGTGCCTTTGAGCACAGCTAAAACTGCCGGCTACAATTATCTCACGTTAAAAGGCAGTGACGCACTCCAGTCACCGGCCGACCTAAAATTACTATACACGTCAGGTTCCGCACCTGCACTGTTCTATGTTTTTGGCACTGATCATTCTTTTGTTATAATAGCTGCTGACGATGCCGTTATCCCTGTTTTAGGCTACTCGCTCGACAATACATTTACAGGCAAAAATATCCCGGCACATATTGCAGGCTTCCTTAACGGAATGAATGAACAAATAACCTATGTAAAGGACAATCATGTAGCTGCGGTAAAGGAAATAGAAAACAAATGGGATAACCTGGTTAATAACACAGCTGAAGGTACGGCCTCAAAGACGACCACGGTAAGCCCGTTACTAGCCTGCACGTGGAATCAATCTCCTTATTATAACGCCAACTGCCCTTATGACGCCAGCGGCGGCGGCCTTTCTGTTACAGGCTGCGTGGCAACGGCTACAGCACAGGTAATGAAGTTCTGGGGCTGGCCCGCTACAGGCAGTGGGTTCCATTCCTACAGTACATCTTCTTACGGTACACTATCCGCCAATTTTTCAGCGCACACCTATAACTGGTCTGCTATGCCCAATAATGTTACTGCCGCCAACAGTGCTGTTGCATTGCTGATGTCTGATGTTGGCATAAGCGTTGACATGAGTTATTCCGCTTCATCAAGCGGAGCATATGTTATATCTGCCGGAAGTGCCGTTACCAACTGCGCCGAGTACGCTTTAAAAACATACTTCAACTATGATCCTTCGCTTCGTGGCCTTAAAAGGGCAAGCTACTCTGATGCCGCGTGGATAACCATGCTGGAAGCTGATCTTACTGCCGGCAGGCCAATCATTTATGATGGCCACGGCACCGGCGGCGGTCACTGCTTTGTATTTGATGGTTTTGACGCGTCAGACAATTTCCACGTTAACTGGGGCTGGGGCGGTGCCTACAATGGTTACTTCGCCATTAACGCACTGAACCCAAGCGGAACAGGCACCGGCGGCGGCAGCGGAGGCTACAACAGCGGACAGGAAGCCATACTGGGCGTAAAGCCTAATGGCAGTACCGGCGGCGGTGGTGGTGGCCCCACCAGCGATACACTGGCCCTGTATGATTACGTTAACCTTACGTCATCTACCATCAATTATGGCAGCGCATTTACGGTAACAACTGAAATAGGAAATTTCGGTTATTCGTCTTTCAGCGGCGACTATTGCGCGGCTGCGTTTAATTATACAACCGGCAATTTTGTTTGTTTTATTGATTCAATTATGGGTACCTCTCTACCATCTGGTTACTCTTCAGGCACGCTTACATTCTCAACTTCAGGCCTGTTGCCTATGGTGCCCGGCAACTACACTATAGGTATTTTCCACCGCAGAACGGGTGGTAACTGGCAGGCTACCTGGAACTACAGCCCTTATTCTAACTTTGTAAATATGTTAGTAGTAAACCACAACCCTATAGAACTGACAATGGCCATGACCACTACCCCGTCTACCCTGGTTCAGGGCTCAGCGGGCACGGTTACACTCAACCTGGGTAACTACAGCTCATCAGCCTACAGCGGCAATTATGATGTTTCTCTTTACAACCTCGACGGGTCATTAAACAGCACAATACAGACACTCAGCGGCATGTCTCTTGCAGTGGGTGCCACTTATTCAACGGCGCTCACCTTCACCACAAGCAGCATCACTGCAACTCCTGGCACTTATATACTGGCAGTAATGTACAGCGTGGGTTCCAGCTACTACCTTGCAGGTGCTGACTATCATACTAACCCTGTATATATAAATGTGGTTGCCCCGGCACCAATACCGGACATGTATGAAGTAAATAATACAGCAGCCACCGCCTACAATTTACCACTAACTTTTACCGCTAACGTGGCTACAGCCTCTACAACAGGTGCGAATTTCCACGTAACCTCTGATCAGGACTATTACAAAATAGTACTTGCACCGGGCTTCAACTATGCCGTTACCGCAAGAATAAATGATATAATAAGCAAAGATGACGCTGCCACATATACTGTTAACGCCAACTGGACTTATTCTACTGACAATGGTACCACCTGGTCTGTTGTTTATAACGATGTAATGACTGGCGCAAGCACCATTAACTTTACCGGCGGTACTGGCGGCTCAGTTATATTCCACGTCTCTCCCGCTTATGCAGGCAATCTTGGCAAATACTTACTGAAAATATCAAATGTTACCCGCAGCGCAATCGTTTCGATACCTGCAGTTGACGCCTCAGCGGTTATGGTCTACCCTAACCCTGCACAAGATGTATTTTCTATTGACCTTAACCAGTCTAACGTAAACGTTAGAAAAGTAACAGTTACTGATATTAAGGGTAAAACGGTTTTAACTCAGCAAGGCAACGGCGCGTCTTTGATTAAAGTACCGGTACATAAACTGGCTGACGGCAATTACATCCTTGATATAACTACTGAGAACGGAACGATCAGGAAGAAAATAACAATAGCTAAATGAGAATAATAACCCTGATTTCCGCCGTTATTATTTGTAGCACTAACAATATTGAAGCTCAGGTGAAAGGAGCGGTACCTTTTGGCGCCGCTCCCGGCTCACTGCCGGTGATCGTTTATAAAACCAAAAAGAATTATAAAAACCTGGTGCCGGTTACCCTCTCAGAAGACAGGACTAAAATCGTTGCCTATCCTGACCCTTCAGATTTTAAATCGGCTAGCCATAACTGGCTACCTGTAAAACTGCACAAGGGGTATTGGCTGGACAGGAGGGGTATCAACAGGAATGTGGCCTTCCTCAATATTACCTACAAGCAATACGCACTGTTACCGAAAGCACCGGCAATTGAAAAATTGTATAGCCTGATAAAAGATAATGAGCCGCTGACTGAATTTTGCAACTGCGGACAGCATCAGGATTTCCCTCATCCGGTTAAAAAGCTTAATTCGCTGATTGACAAAAAGAAGCTGGACTGTAGTCATTAACCGCGTTAACATACTTTAATATACAAGAAGCTGCTCCTGGAGCAGCTTCTTGTATTTATATCATTAACCACAACTCTACCCGAGTAAAGCCTTAGTATTAAAAACGGGATCGGGATTTTTAAGTGCCTGGTAATCGGCTATTGTGCCAGCATACGTGGTCCATAAAACCAAGGGAAAAAAATTAAGCGCTGTTTTTTTATCATTCTTCATACTTATTACAAGGCTGGCTATAGCAAGCACGCTATCTGAAAGTGTCCAAATAGCAGCAAGCACAGGGCTTTTCTTCCGAAAATACACATAGTTAAATGAGAAAAATATAGCCCATATCCCTGCCTGCAATAAAAGTAGCTTCCGTTTCTCGGGTAAATCAGAACTCAATATGCGCTTAATGGCATTCAGCAGAAAAAAGTTGATGGTAGCCCATGCCGGCGCAAATAGAAAAGCAGGCGGTGCCCAGGGAGCCTGCTTCAGCTTTACATTATACAGCTTCTTTTCCTTTTTCGATGACCGCAGGCCGGTCAGCCCGGCAAGTGCCGAAACGGCGACGGATATTAAAGCGATCTGCCACCATTTTAAGGCCCTTACTTTATCTATGTTTTTCTTCTTCTGCTCCATTGTGCCTTTTCCTGAAAACAGTTCTAAAAATAGTGCCAGAAGAATATGACGCCAGAAAAACTACACCAACTTAATTTTAAGATTTAACCACTATTTTTGCCCTATCAGCAATCAGGCATCCATATTAGACTCACCAATAGAATTTTTAAAAGGTGTTGGCCCGCTAAAAGGAGAGTTGCTCCGTACGGAGCTGGAGATAGTTACGTTTGAAGACTTGCTTTACCACTATCCCTACCGATATTTTGACCGCACGCAGATACTGAAGATCGGGGCTATAAATCCGCAGACCGAGTTTGCGCAGTTCGCCGGCAAGCTCATCAATATGGCTGAAGAAGGCGACGGAAGAAAACACCGCCTGGTGGCCACCCTCTTTGATGAAACCGGACGCATTGAGCTCATTTGGTTTCAGGGTATCAACTGGGCTAAAAAGAACCTGAGAGAAGGCGACAGGTACATTGTTTTCGGGAAAGTGGCACAGTTTAACGGCTATTACAATATTTCGCACCCTGAAATAGAACCCTTTACCAGTGAAGCCAGCATACCGGGTATACAGCCAGTATACTCCACCACAGAAAAACTAAGGCTCAAAGGAGTAACCAACAGATCTTTCGCAAAAATAACGCAGAGCCTGTTTGAGAAAATAAAACTGCACGATATACCTGAAATACTGCCGTCTGCAATAATAACGGAGCATAAGTTGTGCAGTCGCTATTATGCCATTTTGTGGTTGCACTTTCCTGACAGCGTGCAACATGAGGAGATGGCAAGGCGACGGATGAAATGGGAAGAACTGTTCCTTTCTCAACTGATGATAGGACGGCTGAGGCTGCAACATACCATTCAGCAGGGCTGGCGTTTTGAACGGGTAGGTGATTTTTTTAATAATTTCTTCCGCTCGCACCTGCCTTTTGAGCTCACCAACGCCCAGAAAAGAGTGCTGAGAGAAATAAGGCAGGACACCGCTACAGGGCGGCAGATGAACCGCCTGCTACAGGGCGATGTAGGCAGCGGCAAAACAATCGTCGCGCTCATGTCAATGCTGCTCGCGCTGGATAATGGCTTTCAGGCCTGTATTATGGCACCTACTGAAATACTCGCCCAGCAACACTACATCGGCCTTTCAGGACTGCTAGAGGAGATGGGCATTCCCATGAAATTGCTCACCGGCAGCGTGAAGGGGAAGGAACGGAAAGCCGTACTGGCCGCCCTCGCTGACGGCTCGCTTCCCTTTGTTGCCGGGACCCATGCACTTATTGAAGACACCGTAGAGTTTCAAAATCTGGGTCTTGCTGTAATAGATGAGCAACACAGGTTTGGTGTAGGCCAGCGTGCCAGGTTGTGGAAAAAAAATGAATTTCCGCCACATGTGCTGGTGATGACGGCCACACCCATACCCCGCACCCTCGCCATGACCATGTATGGCGATCTTGATGTATCTGTAATTGATGAACTGCCACCCGGCCGGCAGGAGATAAAAACGGTACACCGCAAAGACGTTACCCGCGCCAGTGTTATGGAGTTCATAAGAAAGGAGGTGGATAAAGGCAGGCAGGCATACATTGTTTATCCACTCATCGAAGAAAGTGAAAAGCTGGACTACGAAAGCCTGATGGCAGGATATGAACAGGTAAAGGTATGGTTCAATGAAAATAAATACCATATAGCCATGGTACATGGCAGGCAGGAAGCGGGGGAAAAAGCGCGAAACATGCAGCGCTTTGTAAAGGGGGAAGCCCAGGTGTTAGTGGCTACCACAGTTATAGAGGTAGGTGTAAATGTCCCTAATGCATCGGTAATGCTCATTGAAAGCGCAGAACGATTCGGGCTGAGCCAGATGCACCAGCTGCGGGGCCGTGTTGGCCGCGGCGCCGAGCAGAGTTACTGCATACTAATGACAGGCAGTAAATTGAATGACGAAAGTTTTAAACGCATTAAAATTATGGTCAGCACCACCGATGGGTTTAAAATTGCAGAAGAAGACCTGGCCATGCGGGGGCCGGGTGAAATGTACGGCACCAAACAAAGCGGAACCCTTAAATTTAAACTGGCTGATATAGTAGCTGATGCTGATATACTAGAGGAAACAAGAGACGCCGCCATAAAACTTTTAGCCTCAGACCCCGGCCTAAGTATGCACCATCCCCTGCGATACATGCTGGGCAGGCAGGCCAACCAGTCGCATTGGGGAAAGATAAGTTAGTACACTATAGAAAAAGCAAATAGGCCCCATTAGAAAACAAATAGAATTGGCGTATAGGAGTATTAATTTTTGTGTGTGTTTTTAGTTCAAAGATTATTGGACAAACATTAACTTTGCCGCCAAACAGGCTGAAAAACAACTGATGTACACTATTAAATTTAACTTTGAACAAAAAGGAGTATCCCCCATTACTTTAGAAAACGTTGCCCCCGGCCAGAGCCTTCTTGAAGTGGCGCTGGATAACAATATAGAGTTACACCACAACTGCGGCATGGTTTGCGCATGTAGTACCTGCCATATATACCTGGATAAAGGAATAGAATTTGTGCCTGAAATAAGTGACAGGGAAGAAGACTTTATTGACAGAGCCCGCAACCCGCGCATCAATTCAAGGCTGGGCTGCCAGTGTGTGCTTGATGAACATGGAGGGGTTATAGAATTGACGCTTCCTGATCAGTCATTAATACATGGCGATTAATTACCTATAAATGTTACCCCAAACCACATCCATGCCTTTGATTTCTACAGGCAAAACTTGTAATTATATAATAATATCCGATTAGCTCAATACATATGGCACATTTTGAACCACCAATCAACTGGACAGATTTTGAAGATATAGCTATGAAGCTGTATGAACGCTTCGGGAATGAATTTGGCGAAAGTAAAATATACCGGATTCGGTTTACCGAACTGCTCGACTGGGTATTGGAAATACCGAACTTCGCCGGAAAAAAAGAGAATTGCAATGAAGGATACCTCGAAATGATACAAAGTGGATGGGTATATGAGTGGCGCGATAACCAGTAACATTTGTTGTTCCACATTTCCCGGATTACATCCTTAGCACACTAAATAAATTACCCCCGATGAACCTCCTTGAATTATTTGCGCCTGTGCGCACTTTCGTGTTTGATGTGGATGGCGTACTCACTGACGGTAACCTCATGCTTACTGAAGACGGACACATGTTGCGCAGCATGAATATAAAAGATGGCTACGCTATGCAACTCGCCATTAAAAAAGGCTACAAAGTTTTAATAATATCAGGAGGAAAATCAGAAGCGGTAAAGTTACGCCTGAACCGCCTCGGCATACAGGATGTGCACATCGGCATAGAAAGTAAAAAAGAACTGCTGCACGAACTCACAGCTTCAACCAGTACAGCTATGGAAACGGTGCTGTACATGGGCGATGACATACCTGACTATGCTGTAATGCAGCTGTGCGGCCTGCCCTGCTGCCCGGCTGATGCCGCTCCGGAAATAAAGCAGGTTTCAAAATATATAAGCCCTTACAATGGCGGCAGAGGTTGCGTGCGTGACGTAATAGAAAAAGTACTGAAACTCAATGGCGACTGGGACCTTCCGGTATAACCCACCAATACAACAACTATGGGCACAAAAATAAGAGCTATTGTTACCGGTACCACCGGAATGGTGGTTGAAGGGGTCTAAATTGAATGCCTGCAGAATCCTGATGTTGAAGCGGTATTGATTATTAACAGGCGTCCTTCAGGTGTCATTCACCCGAAACTCACGGAATTAATACACACTGATTTTTTAGATTTAGCTCCGGTAAGGCACCTGTTAAAAGGATATAATGCCTGTTTCTTTTGTCTGGGTGTATCAACTATTGGCATGAAGGAAGCAGATTATTATAAAATGACCTATACCCTTACCCTTGGTTTTGCGCAAGCTTTAAGTGAGCAGAACCCGGCGATCACATTTTGCTATGTATCAGGCAGCAGCGCTGACAGTAGCGAAAAAGGCAAGAGCATGTGGGCAAGAGTAAAAGGCAAAACCGAAAATGACCTGTTCAAATTACCCTTTAAAAAAGTTTATGCGTTCAGGCCGGGTTATATGCACGCGACACCGGGCATGAAAAACACACTTAAAGCGTATAAATATGTAAGCTGGATGTATCCCCTTTTCAGAGTACTGATGCCTCAGTTTGTATGTACCTTAAAAGAGTTTGGCATTGCCATGATAAACACGATTGACCATACCCCGGAGGGCGGTACTTGAAGTAAAAGATATTGTGGCACTCTCTAAAAAATAGCTTTATTGCTTCACCCAGTCTTCTATCACCTGCTGATTAAGGTTAGTATGTTCTGAAGTAGCCACTACCCTGCTGTTATTTACCCACACTATCAGTGGAAAAATGCCCCCGGTATATTGCAAAAAATGCGTTTTGTCCATACGGACATAGGGAATGTCTTGCGCCTGCGTCGCTTTCCAGAAATCGTCGAGAGCGCTTTCCCCACCAATAATCATAAAAAATGGCAAGGATGGGTTATTCAGTTTCATAAGGTGCATTTTGTATGCCGCTGCCCTGCAGTGGGTACAACGCTGACTGAAAAAAGCCACTATATACTTACCATGCCTCACATCCATCGGCGGCTTACTAATGTCTTTCGCATAGAGTGGATCCAAGTTAATGCTATAGCCACCCTTACTCAGCCAGTCGGGCTTACTGCCCGGTATCGCGAAAAGTATAAAGGGGAGCAGGACAATTAATAGCAAGATACCAGAAACCGTGAAGCGGGGCAATAGCAGCCGCAGCCCATTATGAAACCTGAATAGCAAAGCCATCACAATTACCATAATAACATTTTTAGTAAGTGAAGTGGCAGGACTCATCCATACCTCATCACCAAAACAACCGCAGTTAATATTATTGCCAAACTTCGCCCATAAATAAATAAGGTAAACCGAAAATACAGCCATCAAGGCCATCCCCAGTTTCAACACGTTCTTCTTTGGCCCGTAAATATTCACAGCCAGTAAGATACCTATTCCCGCCTCCAGGCCAATTAAAAACCTGGCTCCAATGGCCGCGAGCATCCAGGAAAAATGCAGGTGCTCCACCATTGTATACTCAAATATTTGAATCGGGAAGGTCTTGCTGTATGCGGAGTAAAGGAAAAGCGCTCCAAGTGAAACGGAAAGCAGGATAAAAACAATATGTCGGGCTAACTTCATAGATTTGAGTCAAAAGTATGGTTTTAAGCCGGAACGGAAAACATTTGTAACGCTCCGGCTCGCATAATGCATGAAAATCTCCGTATATAAGTCAAGGGTACAGTTCTTATATATTATTCAGACGAAGTTTTTGGTTTGTATAAGCGGTTTCATCAACATACAGAAGGCAAGGGGTATAGGCCTATTTATGGTTAAAACGCAGGTGGAAACTATTGGCGGCAACATCTCTGTTACCAGCGAAGTGAATTAAAGTGACACGGTTCAGTATTGTGTTCAGATATTAGTATTGTACCTTCCTACCCGGCTGACGCAAAGAATATCAGATTATTGCAAAATGATACACCGGTGAATATTCAAGGATTATCCAGTGGTGTTTATTTTGTGAATCTGAATGGAGAAAAAGGTAACATTGTAACAAATTTTTCAAAGATATAACGTCGTAAAAAGTTAAGGCACAAATACCCTTATGAAGAAGTTTCAAATTTTATACGTTCTATTATCCGCGTATTTCTGCTCAAACGCACAAGTAATTATAACTGTTGCCGGAACAGGCAGTGGCGGATATGGCGGGGATGGCGGACCGGCAACAGCGGCGTTACTGTACCACAACAGCGGAATTTTTGTTGACAGAGCCAACAATCTGTACATTGCTGACATAGCCAATCACCGGGTTAGAAAGGTAGATACATCAGGCATCATTACAACCATTGCCGGAAATGGGTCAGGTGGCTATAGTGGTGACGGAGGTCCTGCGACTAACGCAGAACTGAACATACCAACGGCGATAGCGGTTGACACTTTCGGTGTGGTTTACATAGCCGATGAAAACAATAACCGAATTCGAAAAATAGACACCAACGGTATTATTACAACAATTGCCGGAACAATTTCCATTGGCTATAGTGGCGACGGTGGAGCAGCGACAGCAGCTCAAATAAATGATCCGTGTGATATTACATTAGATAATTCTGGCAATTTACATATTGCTGAAGCAGGTAACTATTGCATCAGAATGATAAATAGTTCAGGCGTCATTTCTACAGTTGCGGGCGGCAGTGGTTCGGGATTCGGGGGTGACGGTGGACCCGCAACGGCAGCAACACTGGGTAGAACCAGAGGCGTGGCAATTGATAGTACCTACAACTTATATATCGCCGATGCTGATAATTACCGCATAAGAATGGTTAATAAGGCGGGCAATATTTCTACTATTTGTGGCAACGGAGCAATGGGCTATTCTGGTGACGGTGGCCCCGCAACGGCAGCACAAATAGGCGATGCAGGCAGCGGCCCGCCATGGCAAAGTGTGTTTCCAGACAAATATGGCAATATTCTAATTGCAGATCACTACAATAACCGTATCAGGAAGATAAGCACTGCAGGGATAATAACAACAATTGCAGGCACAGGAACAACTGGCTATAGTGGCGATGGCGGCCCCGCAACCGCTGCTGAATTACATAACCCAAATTATGTGTTTTGCACCGATAGCGGGGACATCTATATCAGCGACCAAGTAAACAACGTAGTGCGAAAATTAACTGCATCAACAACCGCAACAACAGTTTTGTCTATGGCAAATGATGGAGCTTACAGGTTTTTTCCCAACCCCGCAACCGACTTACTAAACATCAGCGCAGTAAAAAACAGCTACAGGGAATACACAATTATTAATAACGGAGGTACAACAGTGGCTTCTGGTAAAATTTTAACTGCTCAAAAGAGTATAGATATTAAAAGAATACCTGAAGGCTTATACTATATTAAGCTGATGGACGGACGAAACAGTTTATGTGGAAGGTTTGTAAAGGTTCAGTAATAATCAGAATAAACAGTCATTAAAAGCAGTCATATCAGTTAAGCTAGATGCGCACCAAAACAATATAAAAACCGCCCTCTTTTCAAAGGGCGGTTTTTATAATTTTATAAACAATACTGAATTAAGCATTCTGCTTGCCACGAACCTTTGCTACAACTTCGTCTTCGATGTTGCGCGGAGCTGGTGCGTAGTGGCTGAACTCCATTACTGAAGTAGCGCGGCCTGATGACAATGAACGAAGCTGGGTTACATAACCAAACATTTCGCTCAGTGGCACTTTAGCCTTGATTACCTGCAGATTGTTACGGCTGTCCATACCTTCCATCATACCACGACGGCGGTTAAGGTCACCCGTTACATCACCCATGTACTGATCAGGGGTAGTAACTTCTACCTTCATGATTGGCTCAAGGATAACAGTCTTTGCTTTTTTACCAGCCTCACGGAAGCCGGACTTAGCGCAAAGCTCGAATGACATACCATCACTATCCACCTGGTGGAAAGAACCGTCAAAGATACGTACCCTCATACTTTCTATAGGGAAACCAGCCAATGGACCGTTGGTCATTGAAGCTTCGAACCCTTTCTGTATAGGGGCTATGAACTCGCGCGGGATAGATCCACCGAAGATCTCATTGATGAATTGGAAACGTCCTTTACCTTCTTTGAGGAATTCCTCTTCAGCAGGCCCTATTTCAAACTGGATGTCAGCGAACTTACCGCGACCACCAGTCTGTTTTTTGTATATTTCACGATGTTCAACCGTAAGTGTAAACGCTTCCTTATAAGCAACCTGAGGAGCGCCTTGGTTGATTTCCACCTTAAACTCGCGACGCATACGGTCAACGATGATTTCAAGGTGTAACTCGCCCATACCACTTAAGATGGTCTGGCCGGTGTCTTCGTCTGTTTTTACGCGTAAAGTAGGATCTTCTTCTACCAGTTTGGCGATAGCCATACCCATTTTATCCACATCAGCCTGAGTTTTAGGCTCAACAGAGATAGAGATTACAGGTTCTGGAATGAACATGTTTTCCAGCATAATAGGATTCTTCTCATCGCAAAGGGTATCACCCGTTTTGATTTCTTTGAAACCTACTGCCGCACCAATATCACCGGCTTCGATGAAATCGATAGGGTTTTGCTTGTTGGCATGCATCTGCATAATACGGCTGATACGCTCATTCTTACCTGAACGCACGTTCAATACATAAGAACCAGCATCAAGATGGCCTGAGTAGCACCGGAAGAACGCGAGGCGACCCACAAACGGATCGGTCATGATCTTGAACGCAAGCGCGGAGAACGGCTCTTTTGCATTTGGGTGACGCTCAATTTCTTCGCCGGTATCAGGGTTGATACCTTTGATTGATTCTATGTCTAACGGGCTTGGCAAGTAACGGATAACCGCATCAAGCGCAACCTGTACCCCTTTATTCTTGTAAGCCGAACCACAAAGCATTGGTACGATACTCAGATCGATACAAGCCTTACGAACTGCAATATGAATTTCTTCTTCAGAGATGCTGTTCGGATCCTCGAAGAATTTCTCCATCAGATGATCGTCATATTCAGCTATTGCCTCTACGAGGTGCGCGCGCCAGTAGTCCACATCTTCCTTCATATCATCAGGAATAGGAACTTCGGTGTACGTCATACCCTGGGTAGAGTCATCCCAAATGATCGCCTTCATTGTTATCAGATCCACAATGCCCTTGAAACCATCCTCAGCACCTATTGGTAACTGCAATGGTACAGACTTAGCGCCGAGCATGTCTTTAACCTGCTTTACCACCATAAGGAAATCAGCACCTACACGGTCCATTTTGTTTACGAAACCGATACGCGGAACCTTGTAACGGTTAGCCTGACGCCAAACAGTTTCAGACTGAGGCTCAACGCCATCAACGGCTGAAAATAAAGCCACAAGACCATCAAGTACACGCAAAGAACGCTCTACCTCGATAGTGAAATCCACGTGGCCTGGAGTATCGATAATGTTGAATTTGTACTTTTTTGTTTCCGGTAATGGCTTACCCTGAGTAGAAGGGAAATTCCAGAAACAAGTTGTAGCGGCTGAGGTAATAGTGATACCACGCTCCTG
>JACMPD010000265.1 GCA_014377675.1 Taibaiella sp. | reverse complement strand
GGAAGTTGTGTTGAGTGTGGTGAAGACTTTCGCCGGTGAGGAAAATGACTGGTGGGCAAATGTTGAACATGCAGCTCAGGATTCTATCCAGCGTGGGATTAAACAAATAAAGGAAGGGAAGACAATTCCAAATGACGAAGCCTTTAGCAAAGATAGATTCTTGCTAAAGCCGGATTAGTAGATAGCTAATCCACGGGTTTAGAACCCGTGGCTACTATATCATATTTATTTATAGTTGGCACGAGCTAAAGGTCGTGGAAGAAAAAAAAGCAGTTCCGCGGGTTAAAACCTGTGGCTACTTTCCAACAACAATTGCTTCACCGCTATCCCCCCAGCCCAAGCTGAGCACTCATTTCTAACATACGGTCTATTGGTTTTTTTGCGGCTATGCGCAGGTCTTCGTCCATGGTTATTTCGGGCAGCTCGTACTTCATGCACAAATAGAGCTTTTCGAGTGTATTGAGCTTCATGTGGGGGCAGTCGTTGCAAGCGCAGGCATTGTCAGGCGGGGCGGCTATGAAGGTCTTATTTGGGCTGTCATACCTCATTTTGTGCAGTATGCCTGACTCTGTGGCTACTATAAAAGTTTGGGTGGGGTCAGTGGTGGCGTATTTCAGTATCTGGGTGGTGGAACCTATAAAGTCAGCTATGCGAAGCACGGCGTCTTCGCACTCCGGGTGAGCCAATATTTTTGAACCCGGGTTACGTTCTTTGAGCCTGGTTATTTTTTCCAGTGAAAACAGCTCATGCACCATGCAGGCGCCATTCCACAGCAACATATCACGGCCGGTTTTTTTATTAATATAACCACCCAGGTTTTTGTCAGGGGCAAATATTATTTTCTGGTCTTTGGGCAGGCTCTCTACTATCAACTGTGCGTTTGATGAGGTGCAGATGATGTCGCTCAGGGCTTTAATGCCAGCGGAGCAGTTGATATATGAAATAACAATATGCTCGGGATGTTTGTCCTTAAATGCCTTGAAGAGCGGGGGAGGGCAGCTGTCACTTAGGGAACAGCCGGCTTTAAGATCAGGCAGCAGTACTTTTTTATTGGGGTTGAGTATTTTGGCTGTCTCGGCCATAAAGTGTACGCCGGCAAATACTATTATATCAGCGGTTGTTTTTGCGGCGTTCTGTGCCAGGCCCAGGCTGTCGCCAATATAGTCCGCCACATCCTGTATATCAGGCTCCTGGTAGTAGTGGGCCAGTACCACTGCGTTTTTTTCTTTTTTGAGTTTATTGATCTCCTCAAACAGGTCAAGTGTAGGGTCAATTTCGATATCCAGGTAGCCTTTTTTAAGATTTGGGGCTGTATTTTCAACGTTATGCACAGACATAATAACTTTAATTAATTTTTTCAAAAGAAAAAGGATACTATTATTAAGAGTGTGGAATTGGGGATTAATTATTCCGGTTCCGCTTGTAAATTTAGGAACTATTAGTTTACTAACATAGAATCAACGGTTATCCACATGGTTGTTGGGACTAAAAGTGTATATCACCCCTGTATTGTCAATTGCAATGTTACCGCTATGTTAGTAAATCATGTCCTGTGAATTATCTAATATTGTGTTAGTAACTCGGGGGGCCTGTTGGCAAAAGAAGTTACTAACATTGATGGTTGTAATACGCTTAATATATGTGGGCGGTTATCCTGTTGATATACAGCATTATCCACACCGCGTGGGGATAAAGTTAAAGTGTTTTGAACAGGGTAATTATTGTTGTTTATTTAGGGGTTAATTTACGTTGTTATGTTAGATCTTGAAGTTATTGCCCGTCTCTGGTTGGCTGCTTTTAATAATAAGGAACTGGAGCAGCTGCTGGCACTGTATGCTGCTGATGCCTGCCACTACAGCCCAAAACTGAAGCTTCGGCAACCTGAAACTGAGGGGAAAGTGGAGGGTAAGGCGGCACTGCGGGCCTGGTGGGCTGATGCGTTTGAGCGTTTGCCGGGTTTGCTGTATGTGCCTGTGGTATACACTGCATGCCCGGAGCGTATATTTATGGAGTATGTAAGAAAAGTGCCCGGTGAGCCGGATATACTGGTAGCAGAAGTGCTGGAAATATCAGACGGACTCATAACGGCTTCCAGGGTGTACCACGGGTAGTTATTCTTTTATGTATTTCATATCTGTTTCGTAATACCTGCAGGCGTTTTTTATGCCGCATATTTCGCATTTTGGGTTACGGGCCACACAAATGTACCTGCCGTGTAGTATCAGCCAGTGGTGAGCTATTGCCAGTTTGCGTTTGGGTATATGGGCTACCAGTTGTTGTTCTGTTTGCAGCGGGGTGGTGGCGTCCTTGGTAAGTCCTATCCTTGCCGATACCCTGAAAACATGGGTATCAACCGCCATGCCGGGTTTACCGAATACTACTGATATGATTACGTTGGCTGTTTTACGGCCTACACCGGGCATTTTTATCAGTTCGTTAATGGTATCCGGTACTTCACCATTAAAGTCATTGATGAGCATTTGCGCCATGCCTATCAAGTGGCGGGTCTTGTTGTTGGCAAACGTGACGCTTCTTATATAAGGTTCTACTTCTTCAAATGTTGCTGCGGCCAGCAATTCAGGTACAGGGTATCTTTCAAACAATGGCGGCGTTACCATGTTTATGCGTTTGTCGGTACATTGAGCTGAAAGTATTACGGCTACCAGCAACTCATATGGGTTTGTATATTTTAGTTCAGTTTCGGCATCAGGCATGTTTTCTTCGAACCATTTCAATATCGTATTGTAGCGTTGTTTCAGGGTCATTGGTTGAGGTGTGGGAGGCAGCATCCCCGTGGTAAAGGTAATCATTCGCTTTTTAAGGCATAGATTATTCAGAATTTTTCAATTGATGGTGTGGTTGTGCAGCAACAGAGCACTTGGGGAAACAATTGGTTGCAAGATCAATCAGTATCACATAAAACAAAAATAGTAAGACATAGTTTATCAATGTTTTGCTATTTGTTCTTGTTTCCCAAACACAACGCACATTAGCACATCATAATATAATTTTATTTTGATGCTTCAAAAGTCATTGCATAGCCATTCATGCAATATCTGAGGCCGGTAGGGTTTGGGCCGTCATCAAACACATGGCCGAGGTGTCCCCCGCAGCGGGCGCATACCACTTCAGTACGGGTCATGCCGTGGGCTTTATCTACGTTTTCAGCTACGCTGGTTTTTGACATTGGCTGGTAAAAGCTGGGCCACCCGGTTCCACTGTCAAATTTTGTTGTTGATGAAAACAACGTGTGGCCACAGGCAGCACAGTAATAAGTGCCTTTTTTAGGGTTGTGTACATAGGGGCTGGTATTAGGAGACTCAGTTCCTTTTTCCCTGAGTATGTGATAGGCTTCAGAAGGTAGTATTTTTTTCCATTCGGCGTCACTTACTCTTAGCTGTCCGTTGTCAGTGTGGGAGTAGTATTGATTTTTTTCCCTGGGCTGTGCGTTTACGCAACCCGAAGCCAGTATGGCAATAAGTAAGGAAAATATGATGCTTGCTGATTTCATAAAATAAATTCGGTTCATGTTATAAACGCATCCTTAGGGGTTATGGTTTGTGCCTGGTTCCTATTTTGCTTTTTATTCACATCTGTAGGCGACATTTCTAGAAAGTATCCGCTGTAAAAGGCCGCTCGCCTTTCTTTTTGGCTATAGCAGCGCCTATGAGTGAGAATATTGCGCCTGCTCCCAGTGAGTAAGCAATCACCCCCAATACCATAAAGTAGCTCCAGAATTTTTCGGTCATTTTCATAGCCATTTCAATCTGTTCATCAGGGAGGTTTTGTTGCTTGTTCATTTCTTTTGCCATGTTTTCCATTATTGTGGCTTTCATGTCAGGCATAATGTACAGGCTGGCTATGCTCCACACCACCACTATAGCACCCGCCACTGCTGACGCCTTAAAGCCACTCTTAAACACATTGCCGAACGTAACAAATCCGTCATTGGCCTTTGAATAGGCTATGTTGTTGATAATAATAATGGCGAGCATAGCAGCATAGGATATATAGTTTACTCCGGGCGTAAACATAGCGTTGGCCATATATACAACCAGCGATATAATGATAGAAACAACACCGCAAATGATGCCGTACATTAGGAATGTGTCTTTTTTCATGAATTTGCCTTTTAATAGTTAGATTAATGGATATGTTTAGAATTTAGCGTCAAAGGGTTTGTTTTTCTTTATAATAGCTGCTACACCCAGGCCCAGCAGGCAATCGAGCATCAGGTTAGAAAAGTAGCTGAGTACATTGTTACCGAGGTTAAACGTTTTAGACTCCGCTATTTGTTTGTCAAAACTTTTCTCTGTTGTGTTCATAATATCATCAGGCGTGTTTCTTTTCTCCATCCATTGCAGCATGGCGGCCTTCAGTTTATAAACATATTGCTTGTCAATATACTCAATATAGATGTAGTTATAGATAAAATAGATAGCACCTGAAACCAACATCATAACTATTATGGCCCCAAAAACATCTTTGAATTGTATATAGCCTCCGTTGGCTTTTCTTATTCTTGCGGCCAGCAAACCTGTAAGCACTAATAGCAGCAGGTAACCTGTCGCCTTCACTGTATAGAAGACAGTAATGTTACTTACCTGTGTGTAGGCTATTGTTGCCATTATTACATAAAATATACCTGTAATAACGCCATACATGGCCGCCATTTTGTTTTTAGTGGTAGTGGTTATATTTTCCATTATTGTTTGTTTAGGTTTAGTTTGCCGTTGTTACAGATTCCGGTTACCCTGCCGGCCAGTTCTTTGCCGAGGAAGGGGTTATTCATTCCCATCGATTTACGTTTGTCTGCGGGCAGGGTGGTGGTGCCTTCAGTAGTGTACAGGGTAAAAGCTGCGTTGCTCCCTTTGGTTATGGTACAGGCTGGCAGTCCGAATATTTTGCGTGGATTATGAGCCAGTAGTGCCGCGAGCCGTGTTTTGTTCGGCAGGGCGGTGCATAGTATGTTTAAGCAAAGTTCCTGTATGGCCATACCGTCAGCGGCATATTCAAATTCCTTTGTCTTAGCGTCCCACTCATGTGGCCTGTGGTGGGTGGCTATGCAGTCAATGGTGCCATCATTTATAGCGGTTATCAGGGCCTGCCGGTCCGCCTCGCCACGTAGCGGTGGCGTTACCTTGTAGGCGCTGTGGTACGTGGTGAGTGCGTCTTCGGTAAGTGCGAGATGGTATGGGGTTACGGAGCAGGTGAGCGAAAGACCTTCTGCTTTGGCATTCCGTATCATATCTATGCCCTCTGCGGTAGATACACCTGTAATGTGCAGTTTAGAGCCTGTGTAGCGCAGCAGTTCAATATCGCGGTATATCATCAGTGTTTCCGCAAGCACGGGGATGCCGGGCATCCCGAGGCTTGTGGAAATAATACCTTCGTTCATCAGCCCGCCCGCTGAAAGTGCTGTATCTACGGGCATTTGCAATATCGTTCCGTCAAAAGATTTTACATACTCCAGCACCTTGAGCATAAGGCCGGCATTCTGTATTGGTTTCCAACCATCAGTGAAGGCTATAGCGCCGTTGGTGTACATGTCCAGCATTTCCGCCAGTTCTTTCCCTTCCGCTTTTTGGGTGGCTGCTCCTGTGGGGTGCAGGTTCACTATGTTACCGGTTGATCGGTTTATTATGTACTGCACCGCGCTTTTGGTGCTGGTTACTGGGTCAGTGCCGGGCAGTACCAATACATCGGTATATCCGCCTGCCGCCGCGGCAGCCATGCCGGTTTCAAGGGTTTCCTTGTGTTCGTAGCCAGGTTCGCGGTAATCAGCGAAGATATCAACCCAACCGGGAGAAATGCTTACTTCTTCATTCAGCTCAAGGGTTTCATCCCCTGACTTTAATGAGAATGGCTTTTTTTCACCTGCCTTTGTTGTTTTGTGTATATCAGTAATGATACCATCAGTAATGACAATATCAACCAACTGACCGTCAAATTCTGAATCAGTATCTGTGACTTTTACTTTGTATAGCTGCACCTGCATTTGTGCGTTTGTTTTTTGTTACAAAGTTATTATTATTCCTGACACATGCCGGTATTGGTTAGCTGCTCTTATTTCTTTCGTTTAATGTTATAGATTTGTGAAAACTGGCACGATAATTGATATTTTTGTAGTTAAACAGTAAAAGTTTACAATCATTTTTTTGTTTATTAATTGCCAGTTAATTATTTCATAGTTAGGTGTCTTATCGCTTTTAATGTTACTAGTATCAAACCCAGTTGCCCACATGCTTCCTGGTCTTGATGTAATTTATAAATCTTTTGCTTTAGTTTTTATTCACCGTAAATACTGGTTTATGCGTTCAATTACCAAGTTTTGTCGCTTATCCCTTCTGGCAGTTGCCGGTTCTTTTTTAATTGTCGCTTCCTGCAAAAAGGAGAAACAGGGTAATACCACTCCCTGCAATACAACTGTATATGCTTACAGGTGTGTAGACACAAACTACGCTAATGTCTATAAACCGTGTACTTCAGGTATACTGAATACAGCAAGTGGTAGCCTCAGCACCATCGGTTCTTTTTCAGCTGGCTGGTATACTAACCAGGCTACCTTTAACAACAGCGATCATTGCTACTATGTATTCAAAAAGCTGGGTGGCTATGGCTACAGTAATGAACTGATAAAGATTAATGCATCCGGCGCCGGCACTTCTTATACTAATGCGGGCACATCAGCTTGCTGTGCATTGGTGTATAACAGGGTCATTAACAAAATGTATTGCTCTACTGAAGCGGGGTATATTGCCGAGCTTACTATGAGTGGAGGTACCTTCACTACCACTAACCTGGTAATGCCTTTGCACACTATTGGTGACCGCCTTAACATGACTGTTAATAATACTACGGGAGACATTTACTATCCTACTGTTGACTCACCTTCATACCACATAGAAAAATACCATCCCGGCGCGACTGCTTCAGTGGTTGTAGCCACCGGCACAGGTGTTTGGGAAGTTTGTGGCCTCCGGTTTAATAACAACGATAATATGCTATATGCCGTAACAGATGACTACCCAATCAGCGGCAGTCACTTTATTAAGGTGAACCCCGGCACCGGTACTATTACTTCAACATTTATGAATTACCCGGTTAATGTTGACTATAACTCGGCCTGTATTGATCCGTGTGCCAACAGATATATATTGTCTACTGCCGGGGTGCCTTCCAGTGGTTTTGGTGCTAAGGTCATTTACCAGTATAATATGAGCGGTGCGTTATTGCAGCATGACTCCACTGTAAATTTCGTTATGGGGCTTGATGCGGATTATTAAGCGCTGGTTTTTTTAATGAATAAGGGGGCAGATAATACATCCTCCCCCTTACTGTTTTATTATTCTTTCATATTTAGCTTGTTACTCGTGTTGGTTTGGGCTGCCGTGCCAGTAGCCATGTTTCTATAAACAGCATTAACACTGCCAGTACCACGCATACCTTCCACAGGGGGAAGCTGTTGGCAGCAATACCTTTCAGGCTGCCACCAGCGGTTAAATCAGGCCATTTTACATTATCCCCTTTCCACTCGGTTTTAAGTGTACTGATGTTTTTATAAGTTAGTTCTGACTCCGCTTTGTCCTGGTTTACGGCTACTGTTGTGCTGTCACTGCCTGTTGCTGCCAGCTGGTAGAAGCCCGGCCGCTGTACCGCCTGCCCGGCAAATACGTCAACACCCGCTCCATTAGGGCGCTGGGGAGGTATTACATCAATGCCCTTGCTGTACATGTGCAGGGTATTGCGCTCGCTTACCTGCGCCAGTGGCAGGTACACCGATGATTGGGCACCAGCCGTAATAGCGTAGATATTACTGCTGCTGCTTTGCATGGCCATCTGGTACAGGAATGGTGTAAAGAAATAACTGCCCGGCAGGTTACCTGACTGCAGGTCAGCTGAGGTAGCGCAGATATACAACTGCCCCCGTGACGGCGTGTAGCGGGCCAGTAACGGGTCTCCATTGCGGAAACTGAGTACCGACTGCTGGTTGGTGTTAAGGCCAGCGCTTATGCTGTAGTGCCAGTTAGCGGTGGGGAGTTGCACATTATCAGGTATCTTTTCAAACAGATCTTTTACAAGTGAGCTGCCCTGCTGCAGGCTGGTGGCCGTTTGTGCAGCGGTGTCAATGGCTGTTATGTGTATGTCTCCCACCTGTTTCAGCCCTTCATTTATAGCCTGGTAATTGGCTGTTCTGCCCGGGAATACGCAGATGCTCTGTCCCTGTTGCAGGGCTTCATTCAGGGCCTTACCCAGCGTTTCGTCAATCCGGGTGATGCCATTGAGTATAATAAGGTTGTAGTTATTCCATTCTTTTGGTGGTGTGGTGGCATCAGCCTGGTTCAGGCGGAAACCGTCGTAAGCTCTGAAAGCGGCCTGTAGGTAAGGGTTAAGCTGGCCTTCGTTAAGCACCAGCACAGCGAGGCTTGATGAGCTGCGGGCTGTTATGCGGAAGGTATCATCAAAGCGCACCACGGCATCATTAAGTGTCAGCTTCAGTTGCTGCCAGCTGGCGTCATTGACCTGGAAGCTGAGTGTATCAATGCTTTTACCCTTGCCGGTAAAGTCTATGGTTGCCGCGCTTTTTACCTGCCCGTTAATAGTGAGCTGCAATACCATTGGCTCTTTCGGGGCTTTGCCTGCCAGGCTGGTATGCACCACAAGGCTGTTGGTCTTGCCGGTCTGCAATACGGGTATTGCCAGGAATGCGGTGTCTATAAATACATTCTGAGCCTCTTCAGCCTGCACTGGCAGGCCATAAAAGGTAATGTGCCTCATCACGTCTTTGGCCGGCAGGGCGGCTAATGTGTTCTGTTGAAAGTCAGAATAATAGAACAAGTCACCGCCTTTAACGGACTCATTCTGCACCATGCTTTCCGCAATGGTTACTATCTGTGTCAGGCTTTTTGATTTCGGGGTAAAGTCAAGACTGTTAATTGCTGCATATACTTTGTCTGCGGGTTCAGCCCTGTAGCTCGTAGGGTTGTCATTGGTGAGCAACAGGAATTTAGTGCCTGGTGCGGCATGTTTTATCTGTGCCGCAGCGTTTTCTTTAGCTACATCCAGCATTGACCTGGCTCCCTTTTTAAGGCTCATGCTGTAGGAGTTATCAATGTATATCAGTTGCAGCCTGTTGGCTTCGCCGGGCTTGCTGCCATCATTAAAAAATGGCTGGGCGAATGCCAGTATGAGGAAAGTAAGAAACAGCATACGCATCAGCAGCAGCCATTTATAGCGCACCTGCGACTGTTTGCGGCTGTTGAGCTGAATGTTTTTTAGGAAACGGGTATGCGGGAAAAACACTGTTTTGTACTTACGCAGGTTAAACAGGTGTATCAGCACTGGTATGGCCAGCGCGGCGCCGGCTGCAAGGAAAAGAGGATATAGAAAACTCACAAGACAAATATAGGTATTCGGCTCCTGTTATTATCTTAATGTTTTTCTAATGCCCGCTCTGCACTGCATCTGGCATTTAATTGCCGCTATCCACGCTATCTTTTTTACCTTTGCCATAATGGCAAACTATCCTACAATTCCCGAACTGAAAAAGGGCGGTGTAATACTTATTGATAAGCCCTACAGCTGGACTTCCTTTGACGCGGTGAATAAAGTAAAGATCATGACCCGTGCCAAAATAGGGCATTGTGGTACTCTTGACCCGCTGGCTACCGGCCTGCTGATCTGTTGCACGGGTGAAATGACCAAGAAGATTTCTGATTACCAGAAACTGCCGAAGGAGTACACAGGGGTAATAACCCTGGGTGCTACCACAGAAACTTATGACCGGGAGAGCGACCCAAAGGACCTAAAAGAATATTCCCATATTACGGAGGTGATGATAATGGAAGCTACCAAAACTTTTATTGGTGATATACAGCAGAAGCCACCGGCGCACTCAGCTATTAAGAAAGACGGCAAAAGGTCTTATGACCTGGCGAGGGCGGGTGTAGATGTGGTGATGGAGTTACGGGCTGTAACTATAGGTGAATTTGAGATTACTAAAATTGAATTGCCGGAAGTGCATTTCAGGGTAGTGTGCAGCACGGGTACTTACATAAGGTCTCTGGCTAATGACTTTGGGGAAGTGCTGGGTTGTGGCGGTTACCTCAGCTCGCTGAGGCGGACAAAAATCGGTAACTTCTTGGTTGATGACGCATTGACGCCGCAGCAGTGGAAGGATGTATGGAAACCAGAGTTGAAACCGGGAACAGTGATCTGATTTATATAATTAGGGCCGAAAATCATCAATTTTCGGCCCTAATTGCTTTATTTGAAGTTTTATTTCGTTTCCCGTACTATGGCAGGGTTTATACGATTTTAAAAGGCTTGGTTTTGGTGGTTTTTGGTAGTGTAAATTTTGCCGACAGCTAAAAAGCGAAATTGAAAATTATGGCAGCTTGAAGCCGATGCCGATATTGAAGCCAACATTATCCTTGCCATCAGCTTTATAGAAATGCAGTGACTCGGTTATATTTATTTTTGTGTTCACTTCAAAAGTAGCACCTTGGGTAAACATGATGCTGATGTACCTGTTGCCAGCCGCGGGGAATTTGCTGCTATTGTCCGCCGGGGCATACTCGGGGTTTTTAAATCTTGAATAGAGCATTGCACCCATGCCGAAGTAAGGCTGAATTTTGCAGCTCTGTGGCATAAAGTAATATTGCAGGGATAGCGGCATATTAAATGCCTGTTTCAGGCATACTGACTGCGCATCGCTTGTGCAGGATAGTTGTGCTGCGTTTGCCTCACTGAAGGCAACCCTTAACTCGGCTACAATATGGTTTACGAGCGGTACATTAACCATTATGCCGTTCATTTGTTGTTTTTGTTTGAAGCCGTTGCGGGAAACATCGAGCAGATTCACCCCGTGGTAGAAGCCCAATGTAATAGGGTGCAGTTTAAACCAGTTTTTGTTGATGGCTTGCCCATAGCTTCCCAGCTGCATCGTCAGCAATACACAGAGAGAAGATATTTTAATGGCGGTTGTCATCTACACAATATTAACGTTCCCTTTTCATATATATTGTTAACGGCGGGGAAATATTTTTTGTTCCACGTGGAACATATTTTGTTAGTGGCCGTTAGAAGTTTATGTTCTTCAATGCACGGTGTTAACGGTCTGGTCTGATAAGTGAGTTGCCTCAGTAAGTCAGGAATGCATTTCATATTGCCTGCGGCGGTTTATATTAGCATTTCCCATTAGCAGGATAGTCTTATCTTTGTGGGTATGTTTCCTGAATATGATGTTATAGTTGTTGGCGCCGGGCATGCCGGTTGTGAGGCTGCTGCTGGTGCTGCCAATATGGGCTCTAAGGTTTTGCTGGTTACCATGAATATGCAAACCATTGCACAAATGAGTTGTAACCCGGCCATGGGTGGTATTGCTAAAGGTCAGATAGTGCGGGAGATAGACGCCATGGGCGGCTATAGCGGCATAGTGAGTGATAAGAGTACTATACAGTTCAGGATGCTGAATAAATCAAAGGGCCCCGGTATGTGGAGTCCACGTGCACAGAATGATAGGATGCTGTTTGCCAGCACCTGGAGGTACATGCTGGAGCAAACACCCAATGTTGATTTCTGGCAGGATATGGTGAACGGACTAATTGTTTCACGTGGAACAATTACCGGAATTGTAACCGGGATGGGGCAGCGGATAATGGGTAAAAGCGTTATACTCACCAATGGTACCTTCCTGAATGGCGTTATCCATATTGGAGAAAGGCAATTGGGCGGCGGCAGAATGGGGGAGAAAGGGGCAACAGGAATTACAGAACAGCTTGTGGAACTGGGGTTCGAAACTGCAAGACTGAAGACCGGCACCCCGCCAAGGGTAGATGGCCGCAGCCTTGACTATACCAAAATGGAGCGCCAGGAAGGCGATGAAGAGGTCACCGGCTTCTCTTACCTGCCAATAGCACGTATAAAGCCTGCTGACCAACGCTGCTGCTGGATAACCTATACCAGCCAGGATGTACACGATATACTAAAGACCGGTTTTGAGCAGTCGCCAATGTATCGGGGGCGTATAAAGGGTAGTGGGCCAAGGTATTGCCCAAGTATTGAAGACAAAATAACCCGCTTTGCTGAGAAGGACAGGCACCAGTTGTTTGTAGAACCGGAGGGTTGGGATACGGTAGAGATATACGTGAACGGATTCAGCACCTCCCTGCCTGAAGAAGTGCAGTATAAGGCACTGAGTATGGTGCCTGGCTTTGAGCAGGTTAAGTTCTTCAGGCCGGGTTATGCTATTGAATATGATTATTTCCCGCCAACACAGTTAAAAGCGACACTTGAAACCAAGAATATAAGGAACCTCTTTTTTGCGGGGCAGATAAACGGCACTACAGGTTATGAAGAAGCCGCCTGCCAGGGGCTAATGGCAGGCATCAATGCCAGCCGCCTGGTACATGAGCAGGAACCGGTAGTTATAAAGCGAAGCGAAGGCTATATTGGGGTACTTATTGACGACCTGATTAATAAAGGCACAGATGAACCTTACCGTATGTTTACCAGCAGGGCCGAATACCGTACACTGCTGCGGCAAGATAATGCGGACTTCAGGTTAACACCACTTGGGCATTCTATAGGTCTGGCTTCTGATGAGCGTCTGACGCTGATGCGGGAGAAAGATGCTGAGGTAAGCAGAATAAAGAAACTGCTGGCGGAGCAACATGCTGAACCTGCGATGTTCAATGACTTCCTGGCTGATAATAATTCATCAGCACTTGTGGAGCGCACAAGGGCATTAAAGCTGTTGCTGCGCCCTGGTATAGGCATTAAAAACATGATAGCGGCCATTCCTGAGCTTAAAGAAAAGATAGGAGATGTAGACCCGCTGATACTGGAGCAGGTGGAAATACAGGTGAAGTATGAGATATACATAGAGAAGGAGCAGGAAATGATAAAGAAAATGGCAGGCCTTGAAGACCTGCGTATACCGGCCAGTTTCAACTATGAGAAACTAACCGCCATATCAATAGAAGCGCGCCAGAAGCTTCAGAAAATAAGGCCCGAAACAATAGGGCAGGCGGGCAGGATAAGTGGTGTAAACCCCAGCGATATACAAATAATGATAGTGTACATGGGCAGGTAGTAATAACTATGGAGACAAAACCCGCCATAATAAGGTATTGCCGCTACCAGGAACGATGCCACAGCGAGGTAAGGAACAAACTCTATGAGATTGGTTGCTATACCGCTGAAGTGGAGCAATTGCTTACAGAACTGATAGAGATGGGGCTGCTGAATGAAGAGCGCTTTGCAAGGGCGTTCGCACGGGGTAAATTCAGGATGCTGCAGTGGGGCAGGGTGAAGATAAAGCAGGAACTGACCGCAAGAAAAATTTCAGAATACTGCATAAGGCAGGGTATGAAGGAAATAGATGAGGAGGGATATGCCGCCACCATGCAAAAACTGGTGGATAGAAAATGGCGTGAATTGCGAACCGAACGAAGCCCTGCAACAAAGAAGGGGAAACTATACCGCTACATGGTACAGAAGGGCTATGAAAACAGCATAATACTGGAGCTGCTGCAGGAGAAAATAAATGAAGGCAAATAACAGCGGCATATTCCGTTTGCCGATAACTTTGTACAATAATTATGCTGATATGGTGCAACAGATAACAGAGGGAATAAGTATAAAGGTGGAATGCGCATACCAGCCTTCACAATCTAACCCGGTCGGTTCGGAGTATTTTTTCGCCTACCGCATAACTATTGAAAACCAAACCATATACCCTGTGAAGCTGATCAGCAGGCACTGGCATATTATTGACAGCAACGGGGCGCACCGCGAAGTTCAGGGTGACGGTGTAGTGGGCAGGCAACCCATAATAGAGCCGGGAAACAGCTACCAGTACACATCAGCCGCAGGTCTTAAAAGCGAAATAGGCAAAATGTACGGTACCTACCTCTTAGAAAACCAGGCCAGCAAAACAAAGTTTACAGTATTAATACCCGAATTTCAACTGGTGGTGCCTGCTAAACTGAATTAACGCCAAGCAATAATCTTTAAATCTCTCTTACTACTATAGCTTGCGCGTATCATCAGACGGCAGGTTGGTGAACATCATCTTGCGGCCCAGCTTGTTTTTAGCCAGGTATTTCGTCAGGAACGTCGCCTGGTCGTCCACCAGTTGCTGTATCTGGTCTATTGACTTAACCAAGGTTGCTATCAGTGCTTTTGTTGCCGTTACCGGCTCTTGTATCAGTGTGAGCGTTGTACGCGCGTTTTTAAGGTTGCGGTTAGGCTTATCTATCATCCCCTGTAGTTGTGCGTCAGGCTTTATAGGGTTAAACTGGTGGTTGCGGTAGTTGATAAATACATTGTAGTTATTTACCCCTTCGGTATACTCAAGCGCGGCTGCATTGTACAGGTTGTTTTCCATGGTATCATGCATGTACTTCAGCTTCGACTTTACATGAAACAGGCGGTCGTAAATCATGGAGTTTTTAACACCATTACCTTCTATACGCCGGGCCATAGCTGTGTAGCGCTCCGTTTCAGTTTGTCCGTCCCATACCTTTATAGAGTCACTGTAGGCGAAAAATGGTTTTGAGGTATTGGGTTCAGTTTTGCTGTCATAAAATTCAGCGTTGGTTACAATATAATTCAGGCATTGCCACATAGGGTCGAATGGCATGTGCGACTTCACAAGTTGTTCGGGCGGGGTTTTATAGTATTCATTGTCAAGATGGCGTACAAACTTCTTGTCCTTTATATAGCCCGCCCCCCAGGTAGGGTCAAAACCATACCAACGGCCATTTACCGGCACTATGCACCACGCGTGGCTTAGGTAGTTAGTAATACCCTTGTTCTGGTTGTATCCGCTCACAACATATACCTTTATGCCGCAGAGTGCGCATATATCATGAAAGATGGTAGCATAGTCAATGCAGACCCCTTTCTTTAGGGCGAAAGTTTTAGCTATACGGTTCTCTGCATTTTCGTTTGGGTCAATAGCGAAAATATTATCAATATCGTAGTCAATATTCGCCGCTACCCATATAAAAGCCGCCCTTAACTTATCTTCCTCCTTATTAAAAGTGCTGTTGATATACCTTGCTATACCTTCTGCTGACTTCGCCTGTGCGGCTGGTATTTTTAAGGCTATTTGATCAGTTTCAGCGTATTGATTGGTAGTAGATACATTCTGTGCGCCGCCGGTGAATGTATTGCACAGCAACATAAAAAGAATAAGCAGGGTTTTAATGACTGGCATTTTTGGGATGGTTTAGCCGTGTAAAGGTAAGGCAAAGAGCTACATATCACGATGCCGGTAGCTCTGGTGCGTTTTTGAATAATGCGGGTAATTCATTAACCATTTAGTACCCAGCCCCATAAAAAAACCGGAATGCAAAGCACTCCGGTTATAATCAATTTATTTTATTTTGTTGCCCTCTTCCATTATGCTTTTCAGCTTGTCAATCGCCTCTTTGGCGGCTTCTTCGGTTTTTATGGCAAGCTGGTCTAGGCGGTCTGCGGCATTTTTAGCGAAGTCTTCCAGCTCATCTTTGGTTTCGTCGGCGAGGGTTTCTATTTTATCGGCCGTCTCTTCTTTTATTTTTTGTGCTTTTTGCTCAATGGCCCCATCACCGGGATACTCGGTAATATCGATATCCGCTGACTGTTGCGGGACAGAAGCGAAAAAATTATTTACCACTCCACTAAACATAGGTGGTACTTTACTCATCACAAAGCCCTTCATTATTTCTATAGCTTTGTAGGCCTGCTGCTCCGTGAGGCCCGCGTTCTCTTTCAGGTTGTTGATCAAGTCTTTCATGGCAAGTGTCCGTATTACATTTTTTGGGTTAGGCGGCTTTCAGTTGTTCCAGCTTTGTATGTTCCACTATATGGCGGGCATATTCTGCTGTAAGCTGGAAGGTGCCGTCATGCTCTTCTGATGGCATATCAAACATGGCATCTGTTAGTATCATTTCACATATGGCTCTGAGACCCCTGCCGCCCAGCTTGTACTGTATGGCTTTCTGTACCATATACTCCAGTGCTTCGTCTTCAACTGAGAGTTTTATGTTATCAAACTCAAAGAGGCGTGTATATTGCTTTACGAGCGCATTTTTAGGCTCGGTGAGTATGCGTTTCAGCGAGGCACTGTCCAGTGGGTTAAGGTAGGTAACAATAGGTAACCTGCCCAGCAGCTCTGGTATCAGCCCGAAGGTGCGGAGGTCTTGCGCGTTTACGTATTGCAGCAGGTTAGCCCTGTCCACGTCTTTTGATGCTTTTATGGCGTTGTAACCAATAGATGCGGTCTGCACCCTGCGGGCTATCATTTTGTCAATACCTTCAAAAGCTCCGCCGCAGATAAATAGAATATTGGTAGTATTTACCTTTATCATTTTCTGCTCGGGGTGCTTGCGGCCGCCCTGCGGGGGCACCAGTACTTCGCTGCCTTCCAGCAGTTTCAGCATGGCCTGCTGCACACCTTCACCGCTCACATCCCTTGTTATAGAGGGGTTGTCACTTTTACGGCCTATCTTATCTATTTCATCAATATATACTATACCCCGTTCGGCGGCCTGCACATCGTAGTTGCTGGCCTGCAGCAGGCGGGAAAGGATGCTCTCCACGTCTTCGCCCACATAACCGGCTTCTGTAAACACAGTGGCGTCAACTATAGCAAACGGCACCTGCAGCATACGGGCTATGCTTTTAGCCAGCAGTGTTTTGCCTGTTCCGGTTTCGCCCACCATTATTATGTTAGATTTTTCTATCTCCACATCTTCAGCCGGAGGCATACTCAGCCTTTTATAGTGGTTGTATATAGCTACCGAAAGTACTTTTTTAGCGTCTTCCTGCCCTATTACATACTGGTCAAGGAATGTTTTTACTTCACGGGGCTTGAAACTTTTGTTGCGCAGCAGGTCAGGTTGCTGCTTCGGTTCAGCCTTAGGCTTCTCACCATTCGCTTCGGTAAGCAGGCCATGGGCGTTTTCAATGCACTGATCGCAGATATTGCCTTTAATGCCGGTAAAAAGAACATTCACTTCACTTTCCGAACGATCGCAGAACGAACATTTCTTTTCAGTTATTTTAGCCATTGGTATTGAAAATTGTTTTTTGGAGGTGTAAAGGTACGGAAAGAGATTTTAGGAAATTATATTATAAAAAATTAAAATTAACGACGATGTAGGCGGGTTTTAAACCTGCTTATTTATGCTTGTAAAACTCATAGCCCTGGTATATTTCATTTACTTTATCATACTTACCCACTTCGGCGGCGGGCATTTCATCGTCTTTTTGCTTTATAAAGTAGGTTTCAGTTCCATCAGGGCATTTCACTGTTTTATATTTATTTTTGGTAAAGTGATAGTACATGTAAAACGCTTCGTTTGAAAAACCTATAGTAGCCTCCCTAGGTATCAGCGTCATAGAGGCCACGAGGTTTTTATTAATCTCGTTTACATCATTGTAATAAAGCATAAAAGAAATATCGCGCCGGTTGGTGACTACAAGATGCCCGCAGTACGCCAAAACAGGTGCCACAAAAAACACATACAGGAATACCCGCCGCCATTTGCCTGTTTTAAGTAGTGATGCCGCCTTTTCCATCATGGCATAGAAGGCATAAACCACGCATGCCATAGTAATGCTGTAGTGCATGATCATATTGCGGTTATTGGGGTTGCGGCCCATGTTAAGCGTAAGAACTATATACACCAGCCATACTATGGTAAAACCGAAAGCAGCCATCCGGCGCTCCTTGCGGTGGGAGAAAAACAGGATGAACGGCAGAAAAAACAGCACGAAATTGATAGCCCTGTCTTCGCCGCAAAGCATGGAGAAGCAACAGTTGATAAAATATTTAAGGGTGCCAAAAAAATTGGGCAGAAAATCGAGCCAGGTAGTGTAAACGGGTATTACATACCTGTTTTCAGTAAAGGCGGGCACCCCGCTGAAGCAAAACGCCGGCAGGTAGAACAAAAAAACGATGCCCCCGGCCAGCCATTGGTAGATGAAAAACCGCCAGCTCCACTGCCTGTTATAGGCCATAACGCAAAAAAAGAAGAGCACCTGCGCCGCATAGCACGAGAGGTACGTAGGCACCAGCAGAAACCCAAATATACTGGCCAGCAGGTGCAGCCGCAGCAACCACTCACGTGGCTGCTGCAGGTACAAAAACAATGCAGTAAAGCCCACCCAGAAACAGCACAGCTGCCCCTCATAGCCGCGTGCCTGCGCCGCCATACCCCACACAGTAAACTGCAACGCCACCGGCAGCAATGCTGCAAAAGCAAGCGGTTTATTGGGTATTAGCCGTTGCAGCCAGTACCAGGCGCACAGCAATACACCCGTATATGCGGTAATAGAAATGAGCCTGCCCGTAACCACCTCATTACCCCACCAGCTGAAAAGCAAATTATTAAGGAAATTAAAATACACATGGTTATTGGGCAGCATGTAATAGCTTACCGTTTGCAGCAACGG
>JACMPD010000264.1 GCA_014377675.1 Taibaiella sp. | reverse complement strand
TTGGTTTTTAACGCATTGACTATGCGTAGTATAATAGTAAAAATCATCCCACAGCAAAACAGAGCATTATTGACAACACTCACCCCGGTGGTAGCGACTTCAACTGTTACACTTGAAGAACTACATAATAGGAATAAAGAATATGAATTAATTGATGTGCGTACGGCGGAAGAACATAATGAATACAACATTGGGGGTGTGAACGTGCCACTAAATGAACTGGCTGGCAATTTTAGCTATACTGGCAGCTGTAAAGCTGTAGTTTTTTATTGTGCCAGCGGGCGGCGGAGTGCGGAAGCGGTAAAGCTGATGCATGCGAATTTTCCACAGTTTCAATTTTATTCACTTGCGGGAGGTGTAGATGGCCATAAGTAACCATAGCGCTAAGGTGCACTGTAATCATAAGCAGCACTTAAGATTAGCCTGAATTTTAAAAATTTTAATTTAGTCTGTTGCTTCAACGCAAGTAGCCGCTCATTTTATTAACCAGTAAACTTGATGTCGCTACTCCAGCATCGCCTGCCTAATGTATTTTACTGGCGCACTACCATAGCTTAAAAACTGTTCGTGAAATTTTTTAAGGTTGAATTTTTCTTTTAGTTTATTTTTCATCTCTTCCCTTAATGCATATATCTCGGAATACCCGGTAAAGTAGCAGCACAACTGAACCTGGGAAACAGACACACGTTTCCACTTGCCTTCGGCTTCCGCTTTTTGCTGAAACGCTTCAGTAACCAGCAGCTTCATCGCATCTTCCCGGCTCATCTGCATGGTATGTACTTTGTAGTCAAGAATTGTGTTACATGTGCTACGTAGGTTCCATTTATAATACATCAGCCACATCTCAGGCGAGGCTTCTTTAGCATCAGAGCCCAGGTCCCCGTCGTATCCATTCTCCAGCATCATTCGCTCTGTGTATACGGCCCAGCCTTCAATCATAGCATTATTACCTAATATTGATTTGATAATGCTGGGTGACTGATTCGCATAAACCAATTGTGTATAGTGACCGGGTATGGCCTCGTGTATATTTAATATCTGCAATATGTAGTGATTGTACTCCCGCAGGTAGCTTTCCGCCTTTTCCTTGTCCCAGCCGTCAAGGCTGCCAACGTTGTAATAAGTATTGCCGTTTTTGTCATAGGGGCCAGGGGCATTAATGGAGGCACCAGCTACTCCGGCCATATAATCAGGTTCCCGCCTTACTACCAGCGGTTTGGAAGGATCAATATACAACAGGTCTTTTTGCTTTATAAAGTTGACCAGGAATGGTAATTGCTTTTCAATTGCTTCCTGGAACTCTTCCGGCTTCACGTGCTTTTGAGAAAGAACACCTATCATCTCGTTAATTGCTGCCAGTTCATTTGCAGGCATCGCCATTCCTTTGAAATATTTAGGCCATAGCTGTTTTGTTATGGCGAACATTTTCGAGTGCAGTTCAGCTTTGTGTGCCTCTGCTTTATGAAAAATCTCAAGGGCAGTGTAGCCTGATTGAATTTCGAACTCAAATTTCCTTTTGTATAATTCAGCACCAAGCCTGAAGCTACGCTGGGAAACATTTGGCGTATTTTTAAGCCAGCTGACATAACTATTTATGGCCGCTATGCAGTCTGTTGCCCTTGCCAGTAACTTTGCTTTTTCTCCGGTAGTTAATTTTGATTTTTGCAACGCATTATTTAAATCATCCCTAAACACGGATATGCCGCCCATATTTTGATCAATAGCCAGCTTGGTATGTTCCAGCGTTGGGTTTTTCACGTTTTTTTTTGCTGCACTATAGTATGCGGGCACTTTATCCATACGCTCACCAAAGCTCTTCAACCGTTGCTCCAGCGGAGCATAATCATTCCCCAACATATCGGCGAATGACCCACAGACATTGTATGTGGAGGGATCCCATTCATAAGATTTTAGTTGTTCAATTGACCAAATACTGTATTTCATTTGGTTTTCAATCAAATAATAATCTGTTTTGTTGGCGCTGTTGAGTGATGCAAGGGGGTATTTTTTCAACTCAATAAGCTGTGATTTACAAAATCTTATTTCATTTGCCCTTGCGGCGGCATCAGGTACAGGGAGCAAGCTATCATAGTTATGATAACCGATACTGCTTGCCCAGCCAGGATACATGCGCCACATATCCTGTACAAGTTTATCTTTATATTTATTAAACTGTGAGTTCATATCCTGGTTTGCCGCTGCGCCAAAACCAATCGTTAACAATGCGCAGGCTACAAATAATAATTTTCTCATATTAAATAGTTCCATTTACAAATGCATTTTTATTGTCACCACTGTCCACTGCCCGGTATCTTCCATTCGCTCCTCCATGGTAAATTCAATTTTTTTTCCTAATATCATACTCAGTTGCTCCACCCTGTCTTGTATGTTTTTGAGCCCAAATGACTCATGCAGTACATTTGCGTTTTGCTTCGATTTGGTAAGCCCTACTCCATTGTCCTTTACTTCAATCACCAATATATCGCCCTTTTCATATACATTTAACAGTATGTTGCTATCCTCTGACTGCCGCGGCAAAACACCATGTTTGATTGAATTTTCGACCAATGGCTGAATAAACAGTGGCGGCACCATAATATCAAGCGTATCCACATCATCATCAACGTTTATTGAATAATTCATCAGCTCTTTGAATCGGAGTTTCTCCAAAGCAAGGTAGTTGGCCACAAGATCCAGTTCTTTCTGAAGGGGAATCATTTCCTTTGACACGTTGTGCATATTTTGCCTTACCAGGTCTGCAAATATGCGCAGGTATTCATTGGCGGCTAACTTGTCATTCCTATTCACAAGGCTCTGCACATTATTCAAAGTATTGAAAATAAAATGCGGATTCATCAGTGCGTTAAGGGCTTTATATTCACTCTTCATGAACCTTATTTTAGTTTCGTTTTCTTTTTGGTTTTTCTTCAGTACCCACAAAATACGGTAGCGCACGCCCAATATAACTAATGAGGTTGTAAAAAGAATGCAAAGTGTATTAAACCACCAGGTGGCCCAAAACGGGGGGGCTATCTGCACCACAAACTCAATAGGTTCACAATACTCACTTGATATGGTTTTGGCTCTCACTTTTATTGTGTAATTCCCATAGCCCGGGTCTGCTATATTTATCTCTTCCCCATTAAGTGCCACCCAGTTATCTTTTTCTTTTGAGGCCGAGTACTGGTAGAAAACAGACTTGCTTGCAAATGAAACAGTAGAAAAGGTGATAGTTATATTCTTATGGTTTTTGAACGGTATTTTCAACTCGCCCTTCATCGGGTATCTTGTGCCACCATAGTTTATAAAATTAAAATACAATCTTGGTGCAGCGGGTTTTTGAAAAAGATCTTCAATGCCCAACTTTAATATATTGCCATTGGCGAAGAAATAGCAAAAGTTTTTATCATTACAAATCGTTTCTGCCCTTAGTGGAATAAATGGGTTCTCTATGGCCGTGATAGTATAAGGTACCCGCGAGCCAGAAGGGTTAATGCTGAACAACCTGAAATAGTCATTAGTACTGATCAGCATATGGGTACTATCAAGCTTGTAGAATTTGTCCCAAATGCAATTCTGCTTCACAGAACTGTCAATAACTATGTTGCCATTAATATTACTGCATATCATCAATGAGTTACCATCAAGCGTATAACCAATCAGGTAACGCTGCAGGAATTCAAACTTGTTAAAAGTAACGTCATTAAATTGTTTCTGTATCGAATCCAGACCATCAACCAGCGTATAAACGCCATTGATAGTAGAATACCAAACCTGGTTCTCCGGCGATCTGGCGAAAGCGTATATTCTGTCTGAATTGTCAGCATGAAGTATGTTTTTTACATTTAGATCATTGATGCCGGTGAGGAAATGGCTGCGCTTTATAGAAAATATACGCTTGATGGTTCTGAGAAATATATGATCATTAACATCAATTACCTGCTTCACTACCTCCGCACTATTGAATGGTTTTTCTCCGACAGTAAGCACTTTTTTGTTTGTTATATCAGTTACATAAAAAATATAGTTGTTGTAAAAATTCAGATAGCTATATTCATTGCGGGCTGAATCTTTCAGAATGAGGAACCCATGATTATTTCCGTATTCTGAATTTTTATACGGTGAATAGTCGAAAATGCAATTTACAGTCTTGCCTTTTAATTGGTAGAAATTATTATCGGAATTAGTGTAGAATACATTGCTATTATCAGCATACGCATACCATATCGTGCCTTTATAAGCGCTATTATACTGGTTCGATTTCAGATAGTTGTTGCTGAGTACGTATAAACCGTCTTTAAGTGTACTAATCCAATAATTATGATTTATATCCTGAGTAATGGAAGAAACCTTGCTGGCTTTCAGCAGGTTAATTGTGTCGTTAATGATTACACCCTTGTCAGTGTTTAGAAATACATTTTTATTATCATCAAAGTAAACCGAACGCAATTGATTTTTAACAGGAAGGGTAAAATTACTTATCTTTGTCATGCGCTTATCAAAAATACAGCATTTATTAAATATATATTTTTGATCCTGGTTACTTGAAACTTCATAGCCATCGCATTTAGTTCCGCAAGCGGCCACCGAAGTTTCGCCAACCAATTTGTGGGCAGAATCAATTATTCTTATATGATCAGAATAGATCAATCTGTAACCACTATTAATGGTTTTATTGATCATGAAAAAATTGTCTACATCATAAAAGTCTTTTAGATATATAATTTCAAGCTGTTCCTTATTTATGTTTACAAATTTTTCCTTGCTGTCAAATAAAAATGAAACGCTGCTATCTGCTTCAATTATAATTTTTTTAATAATTGTATTCTTGAAAGGCAGCCTGAGAAAAGGCGTGTTTTTGGCATTATAAAAGCGACCGTTTTTGTAGTAACAAAGCTGCCCGTTAAATGTGGCAAGCCACAAACGGCCGCATGCGTCTTCCTGAAAACTGAATATTTCATTGTCGGGCATGCCGTTGGCGGTAGTGAATGCTTCAAACCTTATTCCGTTGTACCGGGCTATACCCTTATCAGTGGCTATCCATAGAAAACCCTTGCTGTC
>JACMPD010000263.1 GCA_014377675.1 Taibaiella sp. | reverse complement strand
GTTTCGCCGGCTTCAGAAGCAGGGGCGAAGGTTTTGGCCTGCCGATGGTGCAGTGGTTCCGGATGCTTTAATGACCTAAAAAAAAGCAGGCTGATTTTGACAACAGTTATATATATTGTAGTGCCACACTCAGTATGGTGTGGTACTACTGCTATTCATTCTCCTTACTTTAATGCCGTAAGTCCTTTGTCGTTTTGAGCGGCATACAATTCAATGCGGTTTTGCAATACCAACATCTGCACCTGCAGCAGGTCGTTAAGTGCACTGGTTACTTTATCCAGCACCTTGTGTTCCCGGGTGTTTACTATGGTGTAGCTCATGGGTATCGGGCTGCGCAGGCCGTTTTTGGCAGTGGCGTTGTTATAGGCCGTTACCGCTTTTGCCAGTTCATCAAGCTTGGCCGCTGCAGCAGGGTTTTGTGAAAGATAGTCCTGAGTATTGGCGTCACGTATAAACACTTCCTTGCTCTCAAAATCTCCGTCTATAGTTTTTGAGCCCCCTGTGGCGTACTGCAGCAGGTAGCCTTTCAGCTCTTCGCATGTATTATATACCTTGTTGCCAAGCTCAATGTCAGGGATATTCGCGGTATCGGTTTTAGCGAGTTGCGCCAGGTTAATGGCTTCATTTTTAAGTATCTGCTCGCTGCGCAGGTAGCTGTTGGTGTTCCTTATGGTTATAAGTGCAATAGATTTAGGCGTGATGGTGAAAAACAGCCCGCAACCCACAATGATCAATACAGAAGTAACAATGGTATTCACCTTGGTAGCTGCATTGCGTATACCGGTAAAAAAATATACCGGCAGGAAAACAAGCGCCAGTATGGCCGGTGAGGCTACACCCATGGCATTGGCGCCCGGCCAGTGCTGCACTTTAAACAATATAGCCATAGCCATCATAATGGCTGATAGGGTACCCAAGGTAAGCAGCAACTTATTTTTTGCTTCCTGCTCTTCTTTCATTTTCAGCATAAACAGCAGTGGCAGAAAGATAAGGCTGGCTGTAAGTATGCCGACCGTCATCATTATACTTGCTCCGTTCCATTGCATATATTTAAATGCTATACCTGCGGTCAGCGCTGTAGCGGCAAATACACCGCTTGAGATCATCACTTTTTTCATAACATAATAGTTTTTATTGTTAAGTAATAGGTGTGTTTCTTCTTCTATCTCGCTGAGTTAATCCTTATAAAATTTCCGGATAATCTCTTGGTAGAAGCGCTCGAAGTCACCGTTTTCTTCGAGACCGTTCTCTATGAGGCAACAAATATGATCAAGGAGGTTAAGCTGCAGGCTCTCCAGCTCAACGCCACGTGCACTTATGTCGCTGAGGATATAATCAATTTGCTTGTCACTGATACAATACATAGGTTACGCTGATTGGGTCTTTATGTCTAATAAAAATTTCATTGTATTCATAAAGTCCGCCAGCTCATTTACTTTTTCACGCGTTTTGTTTTTTCCTTCCGGGCTCAGGCTATAGTATTTGCGGGCTCGCTTGCCATTATACTCCAGCTCAGTCGTCACAAGCCCGTCTTCTTCCAGCAAATGCAGGGTGGGGTACAGTGCACCCTCAGTTATCTGTATCCTGTCCAGCGTAAGTTCCTTTACCCGCTGGGTTATTTCATAACCATACATCCGGTTGTTATCTTCCAGCAGTTTCAGTACAATAGTTTTCAGGGTTCCTTTTATCAGTTCTGATGAATAAATCATAATAGCTCTTTAATACCTAAGTCAAAGATACATAAGAAACCAATGCATTGTAGTGTTGTGTATAAAAAAAACAAATATTTTTTAAGTTAAACTAATTGAGGCTGATTTTCACGACATATTCAGGCAAAAAATGCCCCGGTATAGCGGTATACCGGGGCAGAAAAAAGCATTACTTAATTATCTTCCATAAGTGCCATTGTGTGCGCCAACGGCTTTGCGCAGGTTATTGTCATTAGAAAATTTAAGAGTCCAGCCCCACCCTACGGTACCAATGCCCGCCACAAGACCCCATCCGCCAACATTATTCAATGCGTCATTTTTATCAAGTGCAATAAGATAAATATTCCCTGCCATAACTCCGGCACCTGCAAGCCTCAGCAATAACGAATTGCGTTTGCGTTTATCGTATGCCATTACATATTTGTAGGCAGGGTCTTTGGGCGGTATAAGGAATTTAACGCTCTTATAGCCATAGCGCAGCAACTTATCTGATGGGGCTTTCTGCAGGAATAGTTTGTAGGTACTCGGAGACCAGGTTACGGGCGCCGATGACGAGCCGGAGTAACTTGCCGAAGGGCCAATTTTTGTCTTAATGAACACATTTATATCACCTGCCATGTATTTAACTGCGAATTGGGACTTTTTCACTTTCATATATTCATTGCCGCCATTGGAAAATGCCACTATGTCGCTCAGTTTATACGGTACATGATCAGCTACAATCTTCTTCCCTTTGCGCTGAAAATTCTTTATATCCGTTACGTTTTTACTTTCGCTTCTTATGAAAGCCGGAGCAGCGGGAGTGTTTTTTCGCCCATATAAACAGTTGGCCCACAGGAGCAGAGCAGCAAAGCACTGCAAATCATTAGTAGAATATTTTCATTTAATAAATAGTGGTTGAAGCGGCAAGAT
>JACMPD010000262.1 GCA_014377675.1 Taibaiella sp. | reverse complement strand
ATTATAATTACCCAGGTACGGAACTGAAGAGAAATTGTTTTCCATTGTAATAATTTTTAGCCGTTAACAAAAAACTACCCTGCCGCTGCGGTTCAAAAAGTGTGTGTAATACCCTTATAGCCGGGCAGTTAGCGTAAGAATTGAATGTAAATTAATGAGCGGCTGAGCCTAGCCCAAATAAACTTCACTAACGGTCGGAATAGTTCATTAACGGTAAAAAAACGCAAAATTCAATTAACAAATATAAAAACTCCTTATTTACTAAGCTACTCTGATAACACTTTGCCAAGCCAGGACAGGGGGAAGCATTAATGCCCGATGAAAAAGAAAATTGGCGACACTTTTCAGGGTTGCAGCAACCGCTAAAAAATATCGCCAATGATAATACAGGGCATTTTACTATTCGAAAATGCCTAAAGTATAATTTGATTTTCCTTTCTGTACCAGCAGGTACCTGTTATTGAGCAAGTGCTCCGCCTTCAGTACAAAGTCAATACCTACTTTCTCTTTATTAACGCTCACACCATTGCTCTGCACCATTTTCTTCGCCTCTCCCCTGCTGGGTAATATTTTAGTATCAGCAAGAAAAGAAATAATGTCGATACCCGCTGCCAAGGCATCGTTTGAAGCACTTACCTGCGGCACACCGTCCATTACTTCCAATAACTGCTTTTCATCTAATGCGCGCAGCGCCTCTACCGATGACTGACCAAACAATATTTCTGATGCCTGCTGTGCAAAAGCAAGTTCCGCAGCTCCATGCACGAGTGTAGTCAGTTCCTCCGCCAGCATCTTCTGGGCCTTGCGCAGGTGGGGCGCCAACGCATGCTCTTCCAGCACCGCTCTTATTTCCTCTATTGTTTTGAATGAGAATATCAGGGCCAGTTTTTCAACGTCAGCATCGGGTATTTTCAGCCAATATTGGTAAAACTGGTACGGGGAGGTACGTTCAGGGTCAAGCCAGATATTGCCGCTTTCTGACTTGCCGAACTTGCTGCCATCACTTTTTGTAATAAGGGGGCTCACCAACCCGAAGGCGTCAGTTCCGCCTTTGCGGCGTATCAGTTCCGTACCCGTTATTATATTACCCCACTGGTCAGAGCCACCCATTTGCAATTTTACATTGTGCTGTGTATTGAGGTGAAAAAAGTCGTAGCCCTGAATCAACTGGTAAGAAAACTCTGTGAATGACATGCCTGTTTCCAGCCGCTTCTGCACCGAATCCTTTGCCATCATATAATTAACGGTTATGTGCTTGCCCACATCCCTTATAAAGTCAAGAAAAGAAAATTCCTTAAACCAGTCATAGTTATTGACCATGACCGCAGCGTTAGGCGCGTCACTGTTAAAGTCAATAAACCGCTCCAGTTGCCTGCGGATACCGGCGCAGTTTTTATCAATAGTCTCCATATCCAGCAGGTTACGTTCCTGAGATTTGCCCGAGGGGTCACCCACCATGCCGGTAGCGCCACCAATGAGCGCATAGGGCTTGTGCCCTGCACGTTGCAGGCGCATAAGCAAAGTAATCTGTAACATGCTGCCAATATGCAGGCTGTCAGCCGTAGGGTCGAAGCCTATGTAGCCGGAGGTCATTTCTTTATTGAGCTGCTCTTCAGTGCCGGGCATTATATCCTGCAGCAGTTTACGTTCCCTTAGTTCGGCTATTAAATTCATGGTTTGCGCTTTTTATAAAATAATGGCGGGGCAAAAATAATATAGTTCACCGCATTAAACGCACCATAATGACCGGCATTTTTGCAGTGAAAAATTAACTATATAAGCCATGTTAAATTTTCGTTTGGGTTTTATTACAATTATTCCGAAATTTGTTGCTACCTTTCGGCAGCCATTACTAAAACTATTAGCCATTGAAACGAGTTATACTTTCGTTATTTCTGCTTTTTCCCTTGTGCATCAATGCACAGGAGCATCATGAAATAGGTCTTACAGCTGGCGTATCCAACTATTATGGCGACCTGCAACCCAAGGTTTTTGCTTCGCAGGCCTACCACCCCATGGGCGGCATTATCTATAAATATTTCATGAACCCCCACTTCGGTTTAAGGTTTGGGGCTACATATACCAGTTTATCAGCTGCTGACAGCGTAAGCAATATTCCCATTAACAACTCAAGAAATTTAAGTTTCGCCACGCATTTATTTGAATTGCATGGTGCTCTTGAAGTAAACTTGTTGCCAATAGAAATATTGAGAATGCATGCCACTCCTTATTTCTTCGCCGGTTTGTCGGCATTTTATTTTAACCCGTTCGCTGAAGACCCTAATGGAAACAGGGTTTTCCTCCGCCCGCTGAGTACCGAAGGGCAGGGCCTACCTATGTACCCTGACCGCAAACAGTACAGCCAGATCAATATGGCTTTCCCGTTTGGTGGCGGTTTTAAATTCTTTATCGGCAATACACTCATGCTCACCACGGAACTTGGGTTCAGGTACACCAATACTGACTACCTTGATGATGTAAGCAAATCTTATGTTGATCTTGACTCATTAAACGCTTACAAGGGCCAACTCGCTAAAACAATGTCTTTCCGCGGCAATACCCTTATGAACTGGGACAAAAATAACCCTTACTATGGTTTTCAACGTGGCGATACTAAGGCTAATGACTGGTACTGGTATGGCAACATTTCCATTGCAGTTTACTTCCGTGCCTTCGGCAATACCAGGGAATACATCAAAACCCGCTGCCCGGGTTTCTTTAAAAGATAAAATGTGATTTGATATTTATAAAATAAAAGTGGCTGCACCCTCCTACCGTTGCAGCCACTTTTATTTTTTAGTTCTATATTTCCCTACAACAGGTATCGCTACTTCACTGTTAGTTTTATATCGCCAGTGCTCTTTGCAACTATATCTTTGTTTTCAACTTCCTGTACACTTGCATTTCCTGTCTCTACTTCAACCTGCTTTGTGGTCACTGCATATTGGCTGGGATGTATTTCCGAGCCATATTCAACGGCGTAAGCCTTTGTGAACTCGGCACCAAAGTAGAGAATAATAGAGGAGTAGTAAGTCCATAACAGCAATATGACCAGTGCACCGGCCGTGCCATAAGTACTGCCAATATCGCTCTTGCTGATGTATAATGAAATACCTAACCTGCCCAGCATGAACAACAGTGCTGTAACAATAGCCCCTGAAGCTACATCGCGCCAGCGGATGTCAGCGTCAGGCAACACTCTGAATATGACAGCGAAAATAACGGTGGTAATGATTAGAGTTATGGACTGATTGACAATATAAAAGATGACCACCCCTATACCAGGAAATATGTCTTTCAAGTGGTTGCTGAAACCGTCTATAACGGCTGTTAGACCTAAGGAAACCAGCAAAATAAACCCGAGGCTGATGATAACCGAGAAGGACAAAAATCGGTTTTGCAAAATTTTCACCCACCCTCTTTTGGGCTTTGGCTTCAGCCCCCAAATAATGTTGATGGAGTCCTGGATCTCACTAAAGACCGCAGTAGCGCCTACAAGCAGGGTAATGATACCTATTATTGTTGCCATTGTACTTTTACCGCTCAGGGAAGCATTTTTTATTATCTGCTGTAGTTGTATAGCAGATTCCCGCCCCATAAAGCCTTCAAGCTGACCATAAATACTGCCCTCTATTGCCTCCCTGCCCAGGAAGATGCCGCAAAGTGATATGATAACAATGAGCAATGGAGCCATACTGAACACTGTACTGTAAGCCAGCGAACCGCTCATTTTTGTTACCTTATCATCAGAAAAACCTGTGAACGAAGCCTTTAACACGCCCCATATACCCTTGAAAGTTACCTTTTTTTTCAAAATACCATTTTTTAAACGAGTAGATATACAAAAGCTTTGCCACCAGCTTGATAACAGGTAAAAAAACACAAGCGTTGAAGGGAAAAAACCGCCCGCGAACAATAAAAAGAGAAGGGTTGATCATTAACCTTCCAGGTGAATGGAAATAATGATCATCCTGGTAAGCAGCCTTTGCAGGGCATTGGTAAGCGGCAGGTTAGGGTCATTATACAACTGATTTCCAAGACCCTGGCTCAGTTTTATTTCAGGAGAGAAAATGAATGTAGGGTTAAAAAACTCAAAACCCACCCCTATTTCGTATCCATAATCAAGCGGACTTACTTTAAGAAATTCGTCAGTACGGCGGCTACGGGCGTTAGAAGCGAGATCATAGTCAAGTTTGCCACCAACAATGGCGTAAAACCTAAAATTATTGATGCGGTCACTTTTAAACTTCAGCTGCACAGGCATGTGCATATAAATAGCCTCAAGACTTCTGTCAACCATGCTGTCATTGGGTATGGCGTACTGATACTGTATTCTTTTCTCGGCAAAAGCCAGCGAAGGAACAAACCTGAGATCTATAAAATTGGTCAGCTTCAGGTTGGCGAGTAAACCGAGATTGAAACCGGGCTGCCAGTGGGGCTGAATAGTTTTGAAAGTATCGGTTTTTACGAAATCTTTGGTGTAGTCTAGCTGATACACTGAAAAATTAACACCAAAAGTGATACCGAAATAATATTTTTTATCATCATGGTCAGGCATACTCAACGCTACACGCTGGGCCAAAGCAGAAAATGAAAATAATACTGTACACAACAGCAAACAAAATTTGCCTCTGATCATGAATAAATGTTGACTAAAATAACAAACGTAAAATACAAAGATACAGTATGTATTTTCCTGTTTTCAGCCTTTAGCATAACTTTAATAACAAATCTTTAGCCTTTTTCATTTATTCTCACAAAAATTTTCTTAACTTTGCCATGTAAAGGAGCATGTAATTTTAAACTGAGTAATTAAAAATATTTTCCTGACACCATGAAATATAAGCCCCCGCTTCCCGGGGGCTTTTTTATTTTATATAATATTTCGGTCAGTTTTCGTGAATTAAGCGCTGAAAAAAAACATCCCTTTTTTTGCAACACGAATATATTTAGTAGCTTTATGCTTTGATTCAGCAAATCTATTTTAGAATTATGAAAAAACTCTTTGCGCCCTTTATAGCCTTATCATTGATAGCGGCTTCCTGTACAAAGGAAAATACAACCCCGCTTGGCAGAGAAGGCATGTTAAGGACCGGCAGGTGGAAGATATCATCAAGCAAAGTACGGCTGAAGTTGCCTAACGGCAAGTACTCCACTATAAACTACGGCCCCTACAGAAAAGCGTGTATCACAGACAACTATCTAAAATTCGACTCATTAAACCGTGGGGCGATACACAACGGAGGCATCTCCTGCAGCGTAGCTTCGCCTGATTCGGTCGGCTTTATCTGGTCCCTGAAAAATAACGGTAATAATATAGATATACTCAACTGCTTTACACTGATAGATTCAGTAAAACAATTTGTCTATATTGATGCAAACGGCATTTATCAGGTTGGTTATGACTCTGCCTCATCTTACGTATCTAACATTTACAATGGCGTACTCTCGTCGTTCAGCCAAAGCTCATTCGTGCTGGAGTACCCTATTTATGCTCAATACCCGGATACCACGGCCGCCAAAGGTGGCAGCGCCGCCGCCCCGGTTATTTTGCCTGATACGTTTCATTTCATGATCACGTATACCAATTATTAAATAAAAGCTTAGTGACCAGAAACCACCGGGCTTTTGCCGGTGGTTTTTTCATAACAGTTCATTCGTATCTTAGCAAACTTTAAGTAAATATCATGATACAAATTACATTGCCTGATGGCGCGGTACGCGAATATAACGCCGGTGTTACTGCTGCTGAAATAGCAAAATCGATAAGTGAAGGGCTGGCGCGCAAAGTGCTTGCCGCCGAAATAAATGGTGAAGTTTGGGACTCAGCACGCCCCATTAATGAGAACGCCCGTATAAAACTGCTCACATGGGATGACAAGAATGCGAAATCTACCTTCTGGCATTCTTCAGCCCACCTTATGGCCGAAGCGCTGGAAGCGCTGTACCCGGGTGTAAAACTAGGCATAGGGCCAGCTATAGAAACGGGTTTCTATTATGACATAGACCTTGGTGGCCGCACCCTGGGTGAAGAAGACCTCAAAAAGCTGGAAACCAAGATGAAGGAGCTGGCTAAAACCAACTCGGCATATGTAAGAAAAGACGTATCAAAAACTGACGCAATAGCCTACTTCACCGAAAAAGGCGATGAATATAAATTGGAACTGATTGATGGTCTTAATGATGGCAGCATCACCTTCTATACACAGGGCGGGTTTACTGATCTTTGCCGCGGGCCGCACATCCCTAATACCGGCGCTATAAAGGCGGTTAAGCTCACCAATATAGCGGGAGCGTACTGGCGCGGCGACGAAAAAAATAAAATGCTTACCCGTGTATATGGCGTGAGCTACCCCAGCCAGAAAGAACTTGATGAATACCTGGTGTTGCTGGAGGAAGCCAAAAAACGGGACCACCGCAAGCTGGGTAAAGAACTGGAACTGTTCACTTTCTCAGAAAAAGTGGGTAGTGGTCTCGCTTTATGGTTACCAAACGGTGCCATGCTGAGAGAAAGGCTGCAACAGTTTTTACAAAAAGCACAACTGGAAACTGGATACCTTCCGGTTATTACACCCCATATTGGCAGCAAGCAGCTTTATGTAACTTCAGGCCACTGGGAAAAATATGGCAAAGACAGCTTCAGGCCTATTACCACACCGCAGGAAGGTGAAGAATTCATGCTGAAACCCATGAATTGCCCGCACCACTGCGAAATATACAAGTCATCGCCCCGGTCTTATAAAGACCTGCCGCTGAGGCTGGCTGAGTTTGGTACTGTATACCGCTATGAGCAGTCTGGCGAGCTACACGGCCTTACCCGTGTGCGCGGCTTTACACAAGATGACGCCCATCTGTTCTGTATGCCAGGCCAGGTGCTTGAAGAGT
>JACMPD010000261.1 GCA_014377675.1 Taibaiella sp. | reverse complement strand
AATGACATGGAACCACCTAATGATACGTTAAGCCCCTGCAAATCTTTATCTTCAACACCGTTGTAATACCGTAACCAAAACTCGCCGTTCTGCTCTTTGTAAACAGTCGCCGAAACGTCAGCCGCAAACTTTTTAGCTTCGCTGAAAGAACGGATCTGGTCACCGGCCTGGGCCAGGTTAATGATAATATTTTCGATATCCGTACGATGGTCGTATGCAAATTTCTTAATGGTAATGGTAATATTGGGCATCTGGGTTGAATATTCCTTTGTCGAGGCTATACTCACTAGGCCGCCCTTTTGCTTTGCTACGTTCACGTCGCCCGGTGTCCAGGTAGCTATCGCATCTACCCCTACAAGCGTATCAATTGATGTTTTTTTGCCATTAACAAGCAACTTACGTTTTTCTTTGTATCCGGTTATATACTTTGCCGGCGCATCAAGAAAATCGTTTGCCGCTACCAGGTTTATAGCGTTTCTGTCATAGGTAGTTTCATCGGGATTTACTTTAATGTTGTTATCACCTGCCCATTTCAGCAAAATGTTCATATCACCATCCCTTAATACGCAGGCTACGGTACCGCCTATCGCTGATTGCGGATTCTGCTTCCAGCTTACCGGTGCCATTACTTTATCTTCACCATAAGACTTACCCATGGCGCAGAAAGCGATGGGTTGAAACTCAGGGCCTAATGGCTCCAGTTCCTTAGCCAGCGCAGCGAAGAAACCCGGCATACCATCACCCATAAATGAGGCGAAAACACCTGGTGCGTTAGGGTTATTCTTGTAGTCCTGCGCAAACTTCACTATATCCGCTATGGTCTTGTTACAATCATCCTGCCGCTCAATACCTATCTGTAGTTTTGATTTGTCCATCAGCGAATTTTTGGTGGTCATAGGGCCGCCGTTAGCGTACATCAGGGGGAATTGCGCATTCCAGGCCATCACCTTCCAGACTATATTTGTACCGCCGTTTACTGATGGCTCAGTCGATGGAATTGCCAGCATGGTGGCATTCCCTGAAAGCGACGCTTCAGGAGAATCAGGCAGCATTATCTTGCCTATATCTGTTGACGCTTTGGCCTCCTGCGGGCGCTTGTCCCACCAATAAACCTTACCTAAAAATATGCCGCCAATTACAAGCAGAATGATAAGTATTTTACCCGAAGTTTTAATTTTTACTGACATGAATAGCTGTGTTTGAAGAGATTAAATTTAACTTAAAAGGTCATTATAGTAGTCGGTATCCACTTTACCGGGGGCAGCGGGGGTTGAAGATACCGGGGGCGCACTTTTTGCCGGCGCGCTTGATGAATTCAACCGGTCGTCAGGGACGTAATTTTCAAGCATTTGCAGGCCCTGCTGCTCATAGGTAGCATTATCAAGGTCAATGGAACGCATAAAGTCTGACGAATACGAAATAGCTTTTTTCATATTACCCAGTTTGTCCGCTATATCTTCTTTCAGATATTCCATCGACTGTTCCACCAACAGTTTCTTCTCAGGGTCGCCCTTAAATATCTTTAAAGCCGAATTAAGCGCCTGATTGCCTGTGGTAACCGAATTATACAGATCTTTCTTCAGGTTCAGTTCATTCTTCGCGTCCTCTATAAGGTATGCACTGTTCTTGTATATCTTGGTAAGGTAGTTGTCAATCTTCGTCAGGTTCACGCTGATGGGCGTCAGTTGCTTCACATATTCATCAAGGCGAGCTATCTGCCGTGTGGCGTTGCCCAACTCAGGCAGCATATTGTTGTCTTTAGCTGCTTTGGCCTTGGCATAAAGGTGATTTTTTTCATTCTCTTTCTCCTTTATTTTCATGTCAATGCGCTCCTTCTGGCCCTGCACGTCTACCGACTGACTGTAAAGCTTTTCACGCTGCTTTTCCATGTCATTGATGTAGTCTTCGGCTATTATAAACGGATCAAGCTCTATAACTATACCCACCAATCTTTTCATGAGTATTTCATAAAAATAAAACAATGACAGCCTTAACTTACGGTGGGTAACACAGTACAGGAAGGCGGCGAGGCAAGTAAGCGCCACCGCAAAATTAAATGTGTTCCACACCACCAGGGTAAGTATAGGAATAACATAGTAGGCAATAGAAACCAGTACCCCAATACCAAATAAAAGTCCGAACTTACCTCCCGGCCTGTTCCAGTATGTTTTTAGCTTATCTGCATTCGCATTACTTACCGGGAATATTTGTGTTTCCATAATAGATTATATTAGTTGGGTGAGCTTTTGAATGTCAGTTACTATTTTGTTATACATGGCTCTGTAGGCTATGGTGTAGCTGCCCTTACTTGATGATATTTTAGAGTCGTACTGCACTATCTCATTTTTACAGGCGGCTATTGTTGCCTGCGCCTCCGCTATTTCCTGTGTCAGCTTCCTTATCATTTCGCTGTTATCAGCTACTTTCTTTTCCAGCCCCGCTATCTTGCTTTTGCGGTTCTCCACTTCCTGCGTCGCTTTCTCGCCCGCGGCCTTTTCAAACTGCTCCTTATCGGTGTCCAGCACGGTAATATAATGGCGTGCGGTTTCCAGTATTCTGTCTTTGGTAAGCCCCTGCATGTTAAGGGTAGCAAACACGGTTACAATGCGTGTGCTTTCGTCAGGTATCCTGCCTTCCAGCTTTTCCATCATTTTGCTGAATTCACAGTAGTCCAGCCCGTCGAGGTTGGCTTTATCAAACACATCTGCAAAATGCCTGGTGAACTTATCTATGTCCTGTTGCGTCATAGGGCTGGTGTATATATCAGACTTGGGCGCGCTTTGCTGTGCCGGTATGGGGTGTGGTGCACCCGGGCTTGATGAGGGAGATGACGGTATATTTTTTTCTCCTTTATTCTTATCGGGAGTTTCATCAAACTCCACGAACATCCCAAGTGCCTTCTTTATAAAATCGCTCATAATTAATTTTAATGGCAAGATTTACCTGTTCCTGTACATCGGGCACAAAAGTCTTAAAAATAAAGCAAATAACATACTCATTTCAATATCATTCCAACCTGGCACACTTAAAAACATTTGTACACTGATAAATTTAACTAAGTATTTGATATGTTGGTAATGAATGTACGAAAAGCTGAGTGGCAGTCTTATGCAGGTCGGTATTGTAAAGTGATCAGCTGCTTTATTTTAAAGATTGTAAACAAACTTCACTATTTCGCTGCCCCTAACACACCTCGGCCGAGATAGGTTGCGGACAATTTCAAGTTGCAGCTCGGTTAGAGGCCAATCAACTTACATTAGCCCTTGACGCTTCCTTCAGTTGGCGAAACAGTGTAAAACCATGCTTGATGAAGGAGAATGTTTTTACGCTCGGGGAGCCACCGCTGCGGTCGCGGAAGTGAATATCCACCCACTTTATACCCGCCAGTTTATTAGACAAGACCGAAACATAAATATTGGCGAGGTGAAAGTGTGCGGGAATTTTGTTTGATATGTTCCGCATCACGCTTTCGTGTATCAGCCTGTAGGGTACATTAGCGTCTTTCACCCACTGCCCTGTGGCCGCAAAAGTGAATAAGGTTACAAAACGGGAAATGAGGTAGCGTTTAAAACCATCATCACGGGTTTTTCGGAAGCCATAAATGGCCTTTCGGGTTGCCGCCAGCTGCACGAAAGCCGGGAAGTATTGCGGGTCGCACTGCCCGTCTGAGTCAATTTGAAGTATCCAGTCGGCGCCGTTTTCCAGCGCTATATTGTAGCCCAGCACGCAAGACTGGCCGTGGCCTGAATTAGCTTTGTCAATGATTTTAAGGCGGCGGTACTTCGCGGCAAACTCATTCAGTATTTTGAGTGTACCATCTTTTGAGCCATCATTTAAGATACAAAGGGTGTAGTTAAGCCCGGTCGCTTCCAGCGCCCTATACCATTCTTCGCAGACACTGGTAATTGCTTCTTCTTCATTGTAAACCGGCATTACCACCCACAAATTATTTATGCTCATATCGCTTCCTGATAAGGTTGAAAGTATTTAACGCCCGCTCTATTACTTCGTCTGTATTAAAATATTTATATTCGGCGAGGCGACCGCAAAAATATACATTATTTTTTTCTGTTTCAGCATCCGCCAGCAGTTTGTACCGCTCATACAGGTTAGCGTTTTCTTCCATAGGTATTGGATAGTACGGATCGCCTTCCGCACACGGAAACTCATAAGAAATAACCGTATGCGGGTGCTGCTGCCCGGTAACATGCTTTATCTCCACGGAGCGGGTATAGTCGTGCTCATTAGGGTAGTTGATCTGCACACACTCCTGGAACACCTCAACAGGTTTTTCTTTAAACTCAAACTCGAGCGAGCGCCACGGCAGCTTACCCAGGTTAAAATCGAAATATTCATCAACAGGCCCCGTATAAACGGTAGCTATAGTGGGGTTAACTTCTATTTTTATATTACCAAAATCAGTATTAAGCAGCACATCAATATTGGGGTGGCTGATCATGTTACCAAACATGGTACTGAAACCTGCCGCTGGTGTCAACTGAAATTGATGATCGACATAGCGGGAATCAGTATTGAGCCGCACCGGGATGCGGCCGCAAACCGACGGTGCCAGATCACGCGGATGTATAGCCCACTGTTTCAGCGTATAACCCAGGTAAAAAGACTCATACATCTCCTTCCCCACCCTTGACAGCACAAACTCTTCTGAGTTGGCCGGCTCCGCGATATCCAGCCTCAGGGAAGCCAGCAAGTCAGCTGCCTCTTCTGATGTCATTTCCGGCTTTTTGAAAAACTGGCGGAGCGTAAGCAGGTTAATGGGAAAAGGGTACAATTCGCCACCAACACTGCTTTTCACAATATAATTTCCGGGTACCCACTCTGTAAACTTAGACAGATAATCAATAAGCTCCTGTTTATTTGTTCTGAAGTAATGCGGGCCATAGCGGTGAATTAAAACGCCTGATTCATGATGTGTATCAAAACAATTACCGGCTATATGCGCTCTTTTATCAACTATCAATACTTTGTAGTCACATTCACTGGCCAACCTTTCGGCAATAACACAACCAACCGGGCCAGCGCCGGCAATTACAATATCGTATTCTTTATTAATTTCAGTAACCAGGTTTATTTGCGGAGACATTTAATATTTTATATTTTTCAACTAAAAATGTAAAGGTAACAGAAAAGAGTATTTTTCAATACCCCGACTTAAATTTTATGGGTTTTACCCTCAGAATGTTGGGTGCTTTTGCTCGGCAGCAGGCGCTCTATTGTCCGGCGGATAATAATTGTAACAGGGGGGTTCTTTCAATAATTCAACAAAATCCGCCTTCACTCCTTCACAATTTAATCTTACATTTGCCCAATTTGTTTTTTTAGATGGTTTCCATACAAAATAGTGTTCCAGCCTGGCTGCTGCTTAAAGACGGCACCCTGTTTAAAGGTAAATCTTTCGGCGCTAAAGGCACCGCCGGCGGCGAAATTTGTTTCAATACAGGTATGACAGGGTACCAGGAAGTGTTTACTGACCCCTCCTACACCGGGCAGGTGCTGATAATGAATAACGCCTACGTGGGTAACTATGGCGTAAAAAATGAAGACGTGGAAAGCAGCTCGGTAAAAATAAGCGCGCTCATCTGCAAAAACCTCGCCCATGCCTACTCCAGAATGACGGCCAATGACAGCCTGGAAAACTACCTTGTGCAGCATAACATAATAGCCATATACGATGTGGACACCCGTGCACTGGTGCAACACATACGCACCAGCGGCGCAATGAACTGCATTATTTCCACAGAACTTCAGGACGCTGAATCACTGGCCATTGCTCTTGCTAAAATACCTGATATGGACGGCCTGGAGCTGTCTTCCCAGATATCAACCAAAGAACCCTACACCGTTGGCGCGCCAGACGCCGCTATACGCATAGCAGTGCTTGACTATGGGGTGAAAAAACATATACTCGAATGCATGGTAAGCAGGGGTGCTTATATTAAAGTTTTCCCTTCGAAGACAGGCATTGAGGAGCTGAAACAGTTTGAGCCGCATGGTTATTTTATCTCCAACGGCCCGGGCGACCCGGCATCGATGGGCTATGCTGTGGAAACAGTAAAAGATATTGTAAGCACGGGTACACCCTTGTTTGGGATATGCCTGGGGCATCAGCTGCTGGCCCGCGCTAATGGCATTGCCACCTATAAAATGCACCACGGCCACCGCGGACTTAATCACCCGGTTAAAAACCTGCTGACCGGCAAATCAGAAATAACCACTCAGAACCACGGATTTGGTGTAGACCCTGAATCAGTGAAACAGTGCGACGCCGTTGAGATAACGCACATTAACCTGAATGATGGCTCTATTGAAGGCATAAGGATGAAGGATAAGCCCGCATTTTCAGTGCAGTATCATCCTGAATCGACCCCCGGCCCGCATGATTCCCGGTATTTGTTTGATGATTTCATATCACTCATTGAACAGAACATGTAATAAAAATTTATTAATAAAAATAATAACCCCGCTTGCGGTAACCGGAACTTACTGAAGCAGCTATAGATTGTGGTCCCAAAAACACGATACGTACAAAAAAGACTATTCAAAAATGAAACAGGAAAAGATTCTGATAATAGGCGCAGGCGGGCAAATAGGTGTTGAGCTGGCACTTGCATTACGTAATATATACGGCACTGACAATGTAGTGGCTTCAGATATACGAGAGGCGCATCCGCTGCTGAAAGATGCGGGGCCCTACGCCATACTGAATGCAATGGACGGACAGGCGATACACTCCCTGGTGAAAAAAGAAGGCATTACCCAAATATACCTGCTGGCCGCCGTGCTTTCCGCTACTGGCGAAAAAGATCCGAAGCGCGCCTGGGACATTAACATGAACAGCCTGCTGCAGACGCTTGACCTGGGTGTGCAGGAAAAGCTGACCAAGATATACTGGCCAAGCTCTATAGCCGTCTTCGGCCCTACTACGCCTACCCAGAATACCCCGCAGCAAACGATAGTGGAACCCACCACCGTTTACGGCATAAGCAAGTACACCGGCGAATTGTGGTGCCAGTACTACAACCAGCGCTGGGGCCTTGATGTGAGGAGCATGCGCTACCCCGGCCTCATCAGCTGGAAATCAGAACCCGGCGGTGGCACAACTGACTACGCCGTGGAGATATACCACGAAGCGCTGAAGCACAAAGCCTACACCTGCTTCCTTTCTGAGAACACCTACCTGCCTATGATGTATATGGATGACGCCATACGCGGCACCATAGAGCTGATGGAAGCCCCCGCAGAGCAAATGAAAACCCGCATGGCTTACAACCTTGCCGCCATGAGCTTTTCACCAAAAGAAATAGCGGAGGCGATTCAAAAACACATTCCTGATTTTACAATAAGCTATCAGCCTGACTTCCGCCAGAAAATAGCCGACGGCTGGCCAAAAAGCATTGACGACAGCACCGCCCGCGAACATTGGGGTTGGAAAAACAACTTTGACCTCGATAGCATGACAGCTGATATGCTGCTGCATCTTAAGGAGAAGTTAGCGGTTGGGGTGTAAGTGTACTTGTTACTTCTGATTCATGCAGACCGTGTCCCCTCTAGCTGTGCGGGGGTGGCTTGCCGTGGAATGTTTCAATAAAATAGCTTGTTTGGTTGTTTTGAGACATAGGGTTTAGGGTTGTTTGTAATTGTGTAGAGGGCAAAGATGGATTTATATTTTTAGCCAGCCAAACCGGGCCGGTATGCTGACCCGGATCCGGGTCAGCATACCCCGAATACAGGGTCTAACGCATAGTTTAAAATATATACTTTCCGTTATAACCATTACAATGAAGTGATTGTGAATGGCAATAATTTTTCATGTTTATATTTCATTTTTCTCGGTTTTTTGCGTGAAATGAAGTATGGATTAATGGTGTAGGAGGGAGTTAGATTGTGCCAGTAAGCGTGTTGGAATGCGGGCTGCGGTCAAAGATAACTCATACAATTTCCACTACTTCAACTTTTGCAGGTAAATTGTCTCCAGCAAATTCGCCAACACTTCATTGGTCATGCCGGTGGCTGTAAGGGTTAACGTTTTATAGCCCCCCCCCGTGGCACAATTGCAGTCAACACCGGCGAACAACTGAAAAGTATTCACTTTGCCGCTGTGCACCCGCCACATATAATACCCGGTGACACTGTCTTTTTTCAGCAATTCTACCTGCAGGTGCAATTGATTTACCTGGTATTGGCTTTCCCATTCATAGAACCCCTTCACTAGGGGATAGCCTTTAAGGCCCTGCTTATTAAATTCTATTTTGGCAGCAGGCCCGATGGCAACCGATAGTGTCGCTGAGTCTTTCTTAAAATACTGTTGCCTGCTGCTACTGTTATAGCGGGTCTCCGTCCACTTACCCGGTATGTACACCGAACCGTAAGGCAGTACTATGTAAGTAGTGATGTTTTTATTCTTATCGTAACTTGAGCTGGTTATTGTTGTTATTCTTTTAGATGGTGAACAGCTGTCAAACATTCCCAAAAGGGTGATAAACAATAATACGCGTATTGTGTTTGACATTATTTCAATTTTGTAACTGTAAAAGTAGTTAATTCAATTACATTTTACGCTCTCTTCAGCACATTACCCGTCATACTCATAAACCGCTTCAAACATAATTCTCGGCACCTTACTGCAATGTGTTAGCGTGTAGGTTGTGCGTTTGGTTATGTTGCCTTTGATGTCGTATTCGTAAGCGTGGAAGCTTGTGCCCCGGTCGTTTAGTTTTCCATTGATGAAGTAGCGTTGTTCCAGCCGGTTGAAGTGGTCATCATATTTTGCGGTGAGCAAGTGGTTCCCTACTTTGCGATTGTAATGTATAAGCTTGGTACACAGTCCGTTGGCGTCATACTTCATTACTGTCTTTTCAAGGGGTGTTGTGCCGGTGTCATTGCAAACCTCTTGCACCGTGTTATTCCGAGCGGCATCATAAGCGGCTTTATAGTGTTTGGTATGCACGGAGTCAGGGCCCCAGGCCAGGCTTTCGGTATGGTTGTGATGATTGTCATAAACGTCTACCGCTATTTCTGTTAGATGCAGGTGGTTTTCATCTACATCGGGGAAAGACCAATGTACATTAGCGAGGCTTTTTACACTATCGCCCTCCGCAACCTGGTCCACATGGCGCAATTCGCGCTGACCATTGCTGTAAGTTTTGGTTACCACAAATCCGTTGTCATCATACTGGTAAACCTGCCGTGTAACATCACCATCAAATGAATCAACCACATAGTCTTCAAATTTTCTGCCGTTAGCATAGTATTTTATGGTATGAGAAACACCTTTTGCAAATGCTTTCACATCATGTATGTGAGAAGCGGCAAGGTTTTTCCCCTCATATTTGAAATCCATACTATAGGCAAGTGTTCCTTTTGCATCAAATTGCCTGCCTGATGTTATATGCCCCATAACATCGAACTGCCATGTACCGCTGCCGGAAAGCACCTTACGCATAGCTTTTTTGACTAAAGTAGAGTCATACTCTTTATAGCGCATTGTCTTTACCCTGCCCTTTATGCTGTTTTCCAGTTCAGACTGATCGTCATTGGGCATTACTTCGTTACACATCTTCCCCATGGCTGGGTTGGAGCTTATTTGTGCAAAGGAGGAATTGATGGTACACAGCAAAAAGGTTAGGCAAAGCAGGCTTTTCATACCGGTATAAGGCGTTTAGTTAGCGGAGCAAATGTAAGCAAGTGGGCTTGCATTCAGGGACGGGACAGTGCTGGAGAATTGAATTTTCCGGTTATTCAGAAAATACTTGGGGAATAAAATCAATATTCCAGTAAACACACCTTGTATGAATATCGTAGCAAGTCTAGAAAAAAACTCGCGATACTTGGGATTGTGTACCGCGGCAAACTGGGGTAATATTGATCACGCGCATTTTGCAACCTATTATCCAGGTATCCATTTCAGCAATGCCTGCAACTCACTATCATCAATGTTATCTACTTCGCTTTTATCAAAAATAGAAAGGAGATATACCGCAGAATCAGTAATTTTTACATAAGTTAAGATTCTTGCACCACCTGAGCGCCCTTTTCATTTAGAAGCAATCGCTACCCTGATTTTATAACAATTGCCACCTAAGCTCACCCCTTGCAACGGGCTTTCTTGTAGCTTACCAACCAGCGCAATGTACTCACCTTTTAGCGAGGGATATTTTTTAACAAGCCTTTTGAGTTCTTTTTCAAACTTTGATATTGCAATAACTTTATAATTCATCAAACAAATCTTCAGCATTACGCCCTTTTAATTGACCTGCATTTATCAATTTCATTTCCTCTACCGCATCTTTAATATCTTCCAGCACTTTAGACTTGTAGGGTGTAAGTGGCTTAACTTTTACAAATGAAAAGTTTTTAAGTAACTCTATAAAAAAAGAAGCCTTGCTGTCTTTTACATCAAGCAAAATTTTCATTGCGCTTTATATTTACAAGTTAATAATCAATTTATTTTGCACAACTCCTGCGCTCACAATGTAAAGATAGATTACACAAGTGGAAAAACCCTTGGATAATTATCTTCACTAGCGAGAGACTTGACAACCGGATAAGCGGGTAAAGTACTTCCTTGAGGAGTACCGTCTGAAGGGTTGTTTCGTGCCTCCAATTGACGGGCATTTTGGAGTGACAATGGGCTTAATACAAAAACATTTCGAACTCTACCACTCCTCACCCGCTTCCATATCATATAGCCCCCACTTGTTGGCCAGATCCTGGCGCTGCACCTGCGGGAGGCGGGCGGTACTGTTGTAGTAACCGGCAACGTTTCTCTGCCTGAACGCTTCGTAGAGAGAGACTGCACAGGCAACTGATATATTCAGGCTTTGCACCATGCCTACCTGGGGTATGATGAAGTTACCGTTGCAGTATGACAGGCACTCTTCGGTAACCCCGCTGTGCTCGTTGCCGAAGACGAGCGCTACTTTTTCCGTGAGATTAAGATCGTAAAGGGATTTTGATGCAACGCCGAGGTGAGTAGCATAAACGCGGTCGTAACGTTGTTTTATGGCTTCCATACACTGTTGCGTATTCGTAAACTGGTGAATGGTGAGCCAACCGGCGGCACTGGCGCTGCTTTTTTTGCCAAAGTCCCTGTGCGGGTTGATGACATTATTAAGCACAAATATTTCCTGAACCCCAACGGCATCGCAGGTGCGCATAACAGCTGATATGTTATGAGGGTCAGAAATGTTTTCCATCACTATTGCCAGATCAGGCTGGCGGTTGTTAAGTACCCTAATGATCTTGGCTTCTCTTTCAGGTGTCATGGCAAAAGTTATAATTAATATTTCCGCGCCAAACACATTGCATGGCGCGGAAAGGCGATATTATGTTTTAAATGATCTATTTACCTGCTGTAGTTCGGAGCTTCCTTGGTTATTACTACATCATGCGGATGGCTTTCTGCCATGCTGGCGGGGCTTATACGCACAAACTGCGACTCTTCTTGTAATGTGGTAATATCTTTGGCACCGCAATAGCCCATGCCGGCCCGTAGACCGCCCACAAACTGCTGTACCACTTCATTCAGATTGCCCTTGTATGGTACGCGGCCTACAATGCCTTCCGGAACCAGCTTTTTAATATCGGCTTCCATATCCTGGAAATACCGGTCTTTAGACCCCTCCTGCATGGCCTCAACAGAGCCCATACCGCGGTATGACTTAAATTTACGGCCTTCGTAAATGATCATTTCACCTGGACTTTCCTCGGTACCCGCAAATATGGAACCTGCCATAATGCAAGCCGCGCCCGCGGCTATAGCCTTCACCATATCACCAGTGTAGCGGATGCCGCCATCGGCTATAACGGGGATACCTGAGCCTCTTAACGCCTGTGCGGCCTCCACAATAGCGGTGAGTTGCGGTGCGCCTGCGCCCGTTACTACGCGCGTGGTGCAGATAGAACCCGGACCAACACCCACTTTAACACCGTCAGCACCCGCCTCAGCTAGCGCCAGCGCACCAGCCGCCGTGGCTACGTTGCCGGCTATCAGGGGCAGGTTAGGGAATGCTGCTTTTACTCTTTTTACTGCATCTATAACGCCCTTGCTGTGGCCGTGAGCGCTGTCCAACGTTATCAGGTCAACGCCCGCGAACCTGAGTGCCTCCACCCTTTCCAGTATATTCTCGGTTATGCCAATGGCTGCACCTGCAAGCAACCTGCCCATGCCGTCTTTGGCGGCGTTGGGGTGGCTTTTCAGTTGCAGGGTATCGCGGAAAGTGATGAGGCCAATAAGCCTGCCGCTGTTATCCACTATCGGCAGCTTTTCTATTTTATATTGTTCCAGTATGCCTTCCGCCATTTGCATATCAGTGCCGGCGGCGGCGGTTACGAGGTTTTCGCGGGTCATTACCTCGCTTACCTTGCGCATAGGGTTTTTCTCAAACCTGAGGTCCCTGTTGGTGAGCATGCCTACCAGCAGGTTATCTTTTTCCACTATTGGTATACCGCCAATACGGTTTTCCTTCATTATCTTTAATGCATCGCCCACCGTGGCTTCCGGGGTGAGTGTTATAGGGTCTGGTATAAGACCATTCTCAGAGCGTTTCACCTTGCGCACATGTTCTGCCTGGCGCTCAATACTCATATTTTTATGCAGTATACCCAGTCCTCCTTCCCTTGCCAGCGCAATGGCAAGCGGGGCTTCGGTTACGGTATCCATAGCCGCGGAGACCATAGGAATATTAATGCGGATGTCTTTTGTGAGATTGGTACTGATATTTACTTCGCGGGGAAGCACTTCGGAGTAAGCCGGCATAAGAAGCACATCATCAAATGTTAACCCCTCGCCATAAAACTTAGATTTTAATGCCATGTGCAAAGGTAATATCAAAATTCAAAATTCCAAAATGAGCTTTTTGTAAAATGGAATGTCTTCAATGCCCCTCCCTATTGTTTTACTCAATGGTAGCGGGCACAATTTTACTAACACAAAAAGAAAAATTAAAAAACATGCAAAGCTTGAAAACAAAAAAAGTCGCCGTAGTTGTAACCAATGGTTTTGAACAATCAGAATTTGAAGAACCGGTAAACGCCCTGAGGAAAGAAGGCGCGGAGGTTGTGGTAATATCCCTAACAACAGACAAAATAAAATCGTGGAAGGATAAAGGCTGGGGAGATGAATTCGAAGTACAAAAGGCTATTGACGATGTGAGTGCTACAGACTATGACGCACTGGTACTGCCAGGTGGAGTTATGAACCCCGACCAGCTCCGCGCTAATAAAGCAGTAGTGGCATTTGCAACCGAATTTATGAAAAGCGGCAAATCAGTTGCTGCTATTTGCCACGGCCCGTGGACACTTGTGGAAACCGGTGAGCTGAAAGGCAGAACGGTTACGTCATTCCCATCCCTGCAAACCGACCTGAAAAATGCCGGTGCAACGTGGGTAGATAAAGAAGTAGTGGTAGATAAAGGACTAATCACCAGCCGCAACCCGGGCGACCTGCCTGCTTTCTGTGCTAAGCTGATTGAAGAAATAAGTGAAGGCGTACATAACAGGAAATAATGCTTATGAACGGCAGTTGTAAACGAAGAAAAATCCTTCGTTTACAACTGCCCGTTTCTTACTGCACGCATGAAAGAGGCCCCTGTAAGCAGCGCCAGCGCGCACAATACATTAATCCCCGCCCAGAATTTCCTGTTGCGTTGCATGCCTTTAAGGCGGTCAGCAGGAAAGGCAAGCAGGAAAGTAATGGTGAATAAAAATACCGCTCCAATCATTTTAATGCCAAAAGCCAGCAGATAATTCCTCTTATCAGCCACCTGCGGGTAAATATCAAATAGCTGTATAATGCCGGTAATGATAATAACTGTAACACCAATCCACTTAATGTAGCCATAGCGCTTTATCATCTTGCTTAGATATAACTCCCTGGCGCTTTCGGGCACATATTGCAGGTTAGGCACCAGCACCATGCGGGCATAAAACAGCCCGCCCAATGAAGTGCATGTAGCAGCAATATGAAGAATATGGCAGATAAGCTGTAGTAACATTGCCTCTATTTATAGTTTAGCTTTATAAAAGTCAGCATTGCGCAGCAATTTATCGGCGTTTTCCATTATTGGATTTCCGTGGCCGAAAACGGCTATATCAAACTGCTGCGCCGCAGCTTTGGCAATGCTGCTTCTACCGAGCGCAATATCTTCGTACACCATGCTATAGGCCAGCTTGCTCATATTCATACAAATATCTCCCGCTATCAGCACATTCTTTCCACTATCATTAAACAGCAGCGCTATATGACCGGCAGAGTGCCCAGATGTATGCAGTACTTTAAACCTGCCGCAGATAATATCACCATCCTGCACCTTTACATCAACTTGCAATGGTGTTACTTTTCCCGAAGCAATCAGCGGCATTAACCAGCTGAAAATATGGCTCATGACGCCCGGCGATGGTTTCAGCGGGGCACCGGGCCGCCGGCAGTTACCCGCTTCTATTAGCGGCGCAACAATAGAGTGCGCATATACCTTCGCTCCGCTCATCCGCCGCAACTCAGCCACGCTGCCAATATGATCAGGGTGCGCATGAGTAAGTATAATGTGTTTTAGCTTTGTAATATCGCTACCTGCCTGCACAATGGCTTCCACAATCTCACCCGCCTTTTTAGGTACACCGGTATCAATAAGGATGAGTTCCCCGTTAATATCAATTAAAAACGCATTGACAAAACCCAGGTTAATTTGGTAAAACCCTTTTTGAATGGTGGTGAGTTTCATGCAGCCGACTAAAAGATAGTAAGGTGCTAATGTAGAATATTGCCTTTACAAAGGAGTATAATATTTGGGGGCTACTTAGATGAGGAGTGTTTCTAACTGGGTGATAACTGAATGGAAATACTTACAGTTCGCTTCCAATTTTTCTAACCGCAACATTTTAAATAGTTCGGGACAGTCGGACTCCCTATAAGTCTTTTTAAGTTTCGTTGTTTTACTAATGAGTTCTTCTTTAGGTTATTTTATATAGGTAATATCTCTGTTACCCTTGATTTGCGTATGGTATATGTTATTGAATATTTATATGTCCGCAAAAATGAGTGCCTCCAGCTCATAAATATTGAGCAACAAAATATTTTGTGATTTCAGGTCTGCCGACATTCGATGAAACCAATCTTTACATTTGCTTATTGCGTTTGTTTCTGTTGCTACCCCATCCGCATCGCGGATAAAAAGGACAATGTCCGGTTTTTTTATCCGGCACTCTATGCACAGGGCATGTTTTACCCGCGCATTATCTAACTGGTACCCCCTGGCGCGATTGATTAGCGGGAGATAAGTAATATTTTTGTTGAACCTCTGGAGCAGTAAGTTTTTTACAGCTGTTGTATCATTTGGGTCTTCACCCACAAGCCCGATTACTTTGTTCATTTTTCCAGATCTGAATGTAACCAATAATAACTTAGGTCGGCTTTTTCCTCCATGTATTGTTTTGCCGTATCCATTTGTTCGCTGCTCAGCTTATTGAATACAGATTTATTGCCTGCCAGTGAAACAATGGTTATCTTGTTCAGCTCATCAGGCGACAAAATGTCAAGTACAATTGGCGAGTGGGTGGTAACAATAATTTGCTTCTCCCTTGCCTGCTCCTTTATAAAATTCATTAATGAAAACAACTGGTGCGGGTGTACACGAAGTTTAGGTTCTTCCATCAGTACTATTCCGTTTTTTACAGACACACATTCTGTAATAATGTAGAATAATCTTTTGGTACCATCGGATAAATAGCTCCACGGCACCCATGAATTATTTATTTTAAATTCAAAATGATTATGTTTTCAACCAAAATTTTACTATCAGCTTTGTAAATATT
>JACMPD010000260.1 GCA_014377675.1 Taibaiella sp. | reverse complement strand
TTATATCCCGCTTATTTTTATCCCCAGAGATATGGGGTGCATATCAAAGCCGTTATTATAGAGGTTGGTGAGCTGGTAGGTGCCGTAGAGTCTTATTACGCCTTCTATGCCTATTTCACCGGTTACGCAACTGTTGAACCTATTGAAGTCAAACTCGTCATGTACTTTTACCTTGCCCCTTTCACCTGAAACTTGCTTGGTCCAGATGGAGATGGCATAGCCTGCCGTAATGCCGCCGCCATATACCAGCCATGCGTCTTTTTTCGGATGAGCCTTGTTTTGCCACAACCTTGTTTTAAAGGTCACCATTAGCGGCACATTAAGATAGTTGAAAGCCAGTTTGTTTTTTGAGAATGCCACACTGTCAATAGCAAACGAGTAAGGGTTGCGGTTGTACGTAATATTTTCTTTAAACCTGAAATTATAAAACTGCATCCCCAGCCCGCTGCTGATGTATATGCGCTGTCCCTTTGTTTTCAACGCCCGGTAAGATTTCAGCCAGTACAGATTTATATTAATTGATTTATTCTGTTTCAGGTCAAACAAATTTGCCGTGGCGTTTGTGACTCCCGAACCATTAAGGTGGGTTACCGTTTTGGGTGCGACATAGTTGGTATTATCCTGCAAAAAATTTACCCCAAAATCCATAGATGCACTGCTGCTCCAGGGGTTATCTGTTGTATCAACCGAGCCGGCCTTTTTTGCGCTGTCAACAGCGCGCATAATAATGCCCCTGTTTGATATCACAACTTCTTTCTTCTTCTTTTTTGGTTGCGCGTCTTTATCCTGCGCATGTGTGGCCTGGGCAAATAATATGCCTGCGGTAGCCAGTAAGGTGCAAAGTATCTTGTACATAATGTAGGTTTTTTAGTGTGTTAAAAAGATAGTATTAGTTTACGTTGTTGTATTTTAATGGTCAGGCTTTTATCGCTTATGTTTTGTTTCAGGTGCGCTACTTCTTCGTAGCCCGTGGCTATAACCGAGCCTACATTGGCGAGCCCCTGCTTCTTCAGGTCATTTACCGGCAGGGCTTCAAGCCATGATTTTTTTACCGGTGCACTTATTTCAGGCAGCTCAAAAGCGTCCAGGTTCACCAATGGCGGCTCACCCGTATTTGGCGCCGCTGTCTGCAACCTGCTCACTGCCGCCACGGTTACCGGCTCCAGTGCCAGGTGCGGCATGGTGGTGGCGGCATTAGCCGTGGCGGTTCTGCGGCTATCTTTCCGGTTTACATCACGTACAACCGGGGTTTGGCTGAAAGCCTTTACAAATGCCACCCTCACAGCCGGGTCAACGCTTGTTACTGATGGCTCCGCGCCTGGCACGCTATCAACCGGCGCAGCAGTATCGTGGTCGGCAGCGGGTATCGCAGCGGGCATTGCGGTTTTGTTTTGTTCTCTCAGTGCTACCCCGCCTATTACCAGCAGCAGCGCTATGCCCGCAGCGGCACTATAGGTGCGCCAATTGGTGAAGAGGGCGATTTTCCTGGCTGGCTCTTCGCGCAGCAGTGTGTCCTTTTGCGCATAGGTTGTGCCGTAGTCAGGTTGCAGCTTTACCTGTTCATAAAGCGCCAGCTCACCGGCCAGGTGCGGGTGTTCATTCAGGAATGCCAGCAATGCTTCCACCTCCCGGGGCTGCAGCTCACCGTCGGCGTGCATTGCCATATATTCTTCGTAGTTGCCCGTTGTTATCATACCCTTCTTTTTATGCTTTTATGCCCTGTTTCACTCTGTTCTTTACAATACATGTTCCACACTTATCAGGTAATCTTTTAGTAATTTCCTTGCTCTGTGCAGATACACTTTTACCTGTGCTTCCGTAAGATCAGTTATGCGCGCTATCTCTTCATAGCTATACCCTTCGTAGTCTTTGAGCAGCACCAGCGCCCTCGCCTGCTCTCCCAGCTGTGCCAGTGCATTATCAAGCACCTTTCTAAGGCCGGGGTCAGGTAATGCGTAGCTTTGTTCCGGCACTTCAACATAAGAAATCCGCGACTTTCTTCTGTAAGTATCCACCGACTGCCTGTAGGCCACCTGGAAAAGAAACGCTTTCGCCTTGCCCGCCTCCACGTCTTTTCTTTTCTGCCACAGTACTTCAAAACTGTTCTGCACTACATCATGCGCATCATCAGGGCTTCCGGTACTTTTGCAGGCGAACCTGAAAAGCGCGTCAGACAATTGTTTCACGCATATATTGTAGTCGTTAGCCTCCATGCTGTATATATATCGCTGCCTCTGAAAAAAGGTTACAGAAATTTTCGTTTTTCTTTAAAAATATTATCCCTCAAATATAAATGGCGCACTGTTAGGTGCGCCATTCAATTACTTCTAAAAATTTCCCTATTTTAATCTGCCTTCACTTCTACAAAAACGCTGGTTTGGTCCCAGGCCATATTGATGCCTGTTTTCATTACATCTATGGTGAAAGTCTCCACCACTTTATCCAGCTGCTTTACCGGTGAGGTAACAGTAACTACATCTTTAGTATTGTCATATTCATAAGCACCCCACTGACCCAACTTTGAATTGAGTATAATATCCCACTTTTGTCTGCCTGGCTTAGTGAATAAAGTATATGTACCTGCTTTTACTTTCTTACCCCCGAAGGTCACATTCTTGTTAAATGTAACCTCTGTAGCCTCGTCAGCGCCCGTGCGCCACACTTTATCAAATGGCTCCAGGCCACCAAATATCACCCTGCCCTTTTTGTTAGGCTGCCCGTAGGTAATGCTCATCAGGTCGCCCTTTACGGTAGTGTGCTTGCTCACCCTGTCTTTAGCGAAGGTGCTGCCAAACGTAAACAGCATTAATAATGTTACAGATAAAAGATGTTTCATTGTATAAGTTTTGGGTGCAAGGTAGGGGCATAAGCGTTAACGGCAAAATCGCAGTTATAGAATTACGCTACAAGGCATTTCATTGCTCTTTATATTTTCTGAATCACGGATTTTTAGGTGTAACCCTGTGTTCCCTGTTGAATCAGTGATTCAGATCACCTCCCTGAAATAAAACGACTATGGCATACCCAAAGGTATGCCATAGCAATATTTATAAAAAAAATAAACTACCACGGTTTTACCGGAATCATAATGTTGCTGTGATCCCACGAAACCAAAAGGCCATCGTTTACAGCTTCAATTTTGTAACCGTCAACACCTTTATCGTTCTTGCCTACAATAGCAAAACCGTAAAGCATGTTGTTACTTTTTACTTTTTCCAGGTCTATTTCATTGTTGTCCTTTTCATTGGTCAGGTACACTATCCACTCACCTTTATAAGGAACAGTGATCAGGCTGTAAGTACCAGGGTTTACCTGCCTGCCCGCAAACATGCATCCTTTGTTTAATGTTACAATTGTTGGTTCGCCAACGCCGGTATGCCATGCAGTGCCATTAGCCGGAACCACATTTTCACCTTCTGCCGGTTGTCCGTAGGTTACAGTCACATTTTCGCCTTTTACAGTTACATGTGTAGGTTTGTGATTTTTTGCTGTTGCTCCAAAAGCGAGAAGAAGAGCTAAAGCTAAGGATGTCATTTGTTTCATAATTGACTATTTTAGTGCAAGATAATGTTTTTTCTGTATTAATAGACAGTACCATTTTTAATAAGGTTGGGTATTGCCTGTACAATTTGATACAAATTTAAAAAATAAATGTAAAACATCAAATTTAGCATACCCCCTTCACATCGCATCTGTTATTTTTTAAAACCGCATTCGGCTCAGGCTATTTCACAACTCATTTCGGCAATGGCATAGTTCTTATTCATTCTTTCCATAGTATTCATCAGCTAAAACAACGTATCATGAAAAACATATTACTTTTACCTGCAGGTATCTTAGCACTGTTGCTAACCGCAAACAACGCACAGGCCCAAACAATGTTGTATGCACTTACCACTGCCAATACTATAGTTACCATACCTGATGTTAACACCCCTTCCCGCATTAACGGCCCCTATAATATCTCAGGCATCGCGCCCGGTCAGGCAATCACTTCCCTCGCTACCCGCAGAAGCAACGGCACACTGTACTTGCTCGGTTACGATACTTTAACGCACGTTTCGCAGTTATACTGGGTATCGCAGTCAGGCACGGCTTTTAACGCGCACCTGGTGGGTAACCAAACTACTGCCATGAACCTTGGCGGCGTTAGTAATATTGCTATAGACTTTGCACCAACCGGCGACAACCAGCTAAGAGTGGCTGGCCGCAACGGCTCTACCTACCTGCTCAACACCGATAACGGCACAATAATAAGCAAGGGCCAAAGCACTGTAAACTATGCGGCAGGCGATACCTACGCCGGCACAAATACAAAAGGCGGAGCGGCGTTTACAGGTGGCTTTTCGGGCGCTAACACGGCGGGCGGCGTCGGGTATGATGCTGCTCATAATGTACTGGTCGCTTATAACGCCGGCAATACAAGTAACGCAAATAATAATAATACCAACAATACAACCAACAGCAACCTCACCAACTCGTCTTATACGGTGCAGTCTATTGGCACGGGTACCGGCGTCACGTTTACAAGTAACAGTGGTTATGGTATGGACAGCCGGTATGACAATGCTGCCGGCGGCACCATGATGTACATGACGGGCCACACAGTGGTGAACGGCAACCGCCTGTATAAATATAAACTAAACGGCGCTAACAGTAACGGCATATTAATAGATATGGGTCCGGTTGGGGGCGGTGCCACAGATATAAGAGATATCGCCTTCGCCATTGATGGCAGTGCAAGGCCACAGGCACTTACAAATGATGTAAATGCAGGCAGCAACCTGGTAGTGTACCCTAACCCTGTAGTGAGCCAAACCAAGATAACATTACCTTTACCATCAAAGGGAGCGGTGAATGTGAATGTGGTTGACTTTAACGGAAATGTAGTGCGCAAGTATAGCTATAACGCCGGCAGTGCTACGCTTGACCTTGATATGAGCCGCCTGCCCGCCGGTATCTACAGCGTGCGGGTGCAGCAGCAGGGTGAGTCA
>JACMPD010000259.1 GCA_014377675.1 Taibaiella sp. | reverse complement strand
TGAGTCCGGCAAGCTGGTGGCTGTGCTCACCCGCATTTTCGGCGCCCACAACCTGGGTTTGGCCGAAGACGCTGTGCAAGATGTGTTGCTCAAAGCCCTGGAGGTATGGCAGGCTGATGGCGTGCCTGAAAACCCGGCGGCATGGCTCTTTACAGCGGCCCGCAACAAAGCCATTGACACCGTAAGGAAGTACAGGCGGCAACGCGCATTTGCCGCGGACATTACCCCGCTGCTCGAATCAGAATATACCGTAGCCACCACCCTGAATAACTGTTTTCGCGATGAAGAAATACCTGATGATCAGCTCCGGATGATGTTCGCCTGCTGCCACCCGGCCATCCCCCGTGAAGGGCAGATTGCACTCATCCTGAAAACACTGTGTGGCTTTACCGTTTCACAAATTGCCCGGGCCTTCATTGCCTCGGCTGATGCCATAGAGAAAAGGCTTTACCGCGCCCGCCAGGCATTCCGGGAAAACAATATTTCGCTTGAAATACCCACAGGCAACGTGTTGCAAAGCAGGCTCGCTAACGTGCTGGAAACCATATACCTGCTGTTTAATGAAGCGCACAGCGCCTCATTTCATAAGTCGCTTACCCGGCATGATCTGGCCGCTGAAACCATATGCCTTTGCTTGCTGCTCACTACTAACCCCGCCACCTGCCTCCCTCAGACCAATGCCTTGCTGGCCCTGTTGTACTTCCATACGTCACGCCTCGGCGGCCGCACCAATGTGCAGGGAGAGCTCATATTGCTGAAAAATCAGGATCGCAGATTGTGGGACATGGACATGCGGGACAAAGGCATTCACCACCTTACCAAAGCGGCCACCGGCCGACAGGTGAGCCGTTACCACCTGGAAGCCGCCATTGCCTACGAACACTGCAAGGCCGCCCGCTATGAAGAAACCGACTGGCACGCCATACTCAACTGCTACAACCTGTTGGTTACGCTGGTGCCCTCACAGGTTATTTTGCTCAACAGGGCCGTGGTGATTAAGGAGCTGGAAGGGCCTGCCCGCGCCATTGAGTGCATTAAAGAGATACCCGGTATTGACTACCTTAAAGAGTACTACCTGCTCCATGCCATACTCGGCGAGTTGAACATGGAAACGGGCAATGCTGAACGGGCCTTGATACACTACCGGAAGGCGCTCATGCTGGTGGTGTCTGACGCTGAAAAAACTTTTTTACGGAAGAAGATGAAACAGTTAGAAGCGGGCGTACAGCCTCAGTAAGGAGGGAGAATACCATGCGATACATCCGTTTTCATTATCTTTAGTTGATGAAAATGGTGCCCTCTAAGAAACACCCGCATATTGAATACCGGTACTGTGACAACAGATGGGTTCAGCCTCTATGGCGCAAAGAGAAATCTGATATCGGGAAAAGTTGTTGATGCAAAGGAAGAATTGAAGACACTACCATACCCACCACAGCGACACCAAAAAAAATTTTCACCCCGATCTTTAAATCGATAAAGTAGCCTATGAAAACAACGCTGATTTGCCTAATCTCCTTGCTCTGTTGCAGCACATGGGCGCAGCAACCCAAACCCATTTCGCTCGGCGAGACGTATGAAATAATATCAGCCCAGCTGTCAGAAAAGAGAACGCTGAATATATACCTGCCACCCGGCTACAACAAAGCCGACACCACAAAGTACCCCGTTATATACCTGCTTGATGGCGGTCTTGATGAAGATTTTATACATGTGGCCGGCCTGGTACAATTCAATAGTTTCCCCTGGGTCCACAGGGTACAGCCCTCCATAGTTGTAGGTATTGTAAATGTGGACAGGAAGCGGGACATGAGTTTCCCGACCACCATGAAAAGTGAAAAACAGAAATACCCCACCGCCGGCGGCAGCCATTCATACAGCAACACTACAACACCAATACCGCCCGCACCCTGATAGGTGAATCATTGGGTGGGCTGCTGGCCACTGAGATACTGTACACCAAGCCTGCCCTGTTTAACAACTACATAATAGTAAGCCCCAGCCTGTGGTGGGATAACGGCTCCCTCATCAAAAAGCCCCTGACAGCGCTTGCAACACTAAGCGCCAAAACCCACATCTATATTGCCGTGGGCAAAGAAGGTCTTGCCCAAGCGAGGAGCCTCATGTAATGGAAGTGGATGCCAACCTGATGTACGAAAAAATAGACCACCTCCACAACAAAAACATAACCGCTTATCTCGATTACCTACCCGGCGAAAATCACGCCACATTTGGCCACAGGCCATATTTAACGCCATGAAGTGTAGGAGTGGTATTGCTGACCAAGTGGAAAGCAAAAACAACTAATAGAAAAATAAAAGCACGCGGCATACAGGGCGGGAAGTAAAGACAATTAACGGCATGTGTACGTTCAATATTATGCCATGCGAGGAATAAGTTAGCGGTTTTTTTGTGTGGTTCATCACCTCTTTGTTTTATGTAATTTTGCAGTAATGAAACACCTGATTAGATTTGACTGGGCGGTAAAGAGGCTTTTGAAGAACAAGGCCAACTTTGGTATTCTTGAGGGTTTTCTGAGCGTGTTACTGGGTGAGGATATAAAAATAGAACATATAATAGAGCGTGAAAGCAATTAGCAGACAGGTGACAACAAGTACAATAAAGTTGATCTGCTGGTACAAAATACAAAGGGTGAACTGATAATAATAGAAGTACAAAGCAGCCGTGTGCAGGATTACCTGATGCGCATTCTTTTTGGTACGTCAAAACTGATAGTGGATAATATGGATGCCGACATGGGGTATGACAGGGTAAAGAAAGTCATCTCGGTAAACATTGTGTATTTTGATCTTGGAGAAGGGCATGACTATATTTATCATGGTTACACACAGTTTAAGGGGGTAAATAAGGGAGATGTGTTGAAGTTGAACGGCCAGCAACAAACGTTGTACCTAACAGACGCTATCTCTGAAATCTATCCTGAATACTACATTATCAAGGTAGATCAGTTTGATGATATTGCTACAACCCCGATTCAAGAATGGATATATTTTCTTAAAAATGAGGAAATAAAAGATGAGTTTGCGGCACAGGGCCTGGTACAGGCCAAAGCGGAACTTGACATAATGAAGCTCACCGAAACCGAGCGCAAAGAGTATGAGCGTTATATTGATATGTGGCGCTATGAGGAAAGCCTGACTGTTTCAAATTATAAAGCCGGGAAAGCGGAACAACAAATAGAAACAGCCAGAAAATGCCTGGCCAAAGGGAATGTCTGTTGAAGACACATGCGATATTTCGGGCCTGTCGCTGCAACAGGTAAGGGAACTTTTGGTGTAGTTTTCGCACTGTTGGGAGTAGCTGTAATTTTTTGTCTCTGGTGTTTTGTAGGTTTTTTTTTGATGAATGAAACAATAGCCAAATCGCACCCGGAAAGCTACCCGCCATATTCAATCCGCAGTTTCTCAATTGAGGCGATTATCTCTTCTGGTTTCCCCTTTGTTAAATCAATACATATAATGTTATTGTATAGCGTTTTATCAGGGTCAGCTGCGTAAATTGCGAAAAATAACGCTTCTTCAATCTCGAGGTCGTTTACCGTACAAATATGATCGTCATTGTCGGCTTCATTGTCCTTTTCTATTATCCTGTGCACTATTTCATGGTCAAAAGATGCTTCTAATTTCTCGCTTATTTCCCCGGCACAACAAACAAAACCTATATTATTATCAAGGCATTTTTTCACTACACCATTAACCAGCAAATTATCTTCCGCATTGGCAATTATAACACCGATCCATTTACCCACATTTAATGTGTCAGGAATACTACATTGTGTATCCCTTGCATTTTCGTAGAAAATTTGCTTTTCGTTTATTTGAGTTAATAACATGCGGTAGTTTTTTTATAGGGGACCAGTTGAAGCTATTTTTCTATGGAGGCAGATGTAAATTTAGGTATAAATAGCGTGTTATACAATGTAATAGCCACGGGTTTTAACCCTTGAATTTAGAGGAT
>JACMPD010000258.1 GCA_014377675.1 Taibaiella sp. | reverse complement strand
ACTGGAGACATTTTAAACTGACCATCTTAAATTATGTAAATTAGCACCATTTGAATCTGCGGGAAAATAACCCAATATTTGGGCACATCGGCTTCTTCTTAAACTTCGTATTTCCATTTCATCTCTTTTGAGCTGCTGCTGGGGCTACGCACTTCTACTACAAGGTCAGGCGCGCGCAAGCAACACTTATACTTATTTTTGGGAAAGACGCGTCTCAGGTTTGTGCCATTGGCGAATGAAGCCTAAAATTATTCCGTTATTAAATATCACTCCCCTAATTCAAACTCCTGAAATCAACAGGTACCAACTTACTCACTCCAGGCTCCTGCATGGTGACGCCGTATATTACGTCTACTGAAGCCATGGTCTGTTTGTTGTGGGTAACTATGATGAACTGCGAATTGTCAGAGAACTTGCGGATCATCTGGGTGAATTTGCCTACGTTGGCGTCATCAAGCGGAGCGTCCACCTCATCTAATATGCAGAACGGTGCCGGCTTTATCAGGTAAATCGCGAACAGGAACGCGGTAGACGTAAGCGTTTTCTCACCCCCTGATAGCTGTGTAAGTGTGCTTGGCTTCTTACCCTTTGGTTGCGCGTATATTTCTATGCCGCTGTCCGCAATATTATCAGGGTCTGTAAGGCGCAGGTCACAACTGTCTTCTGCGGTAAAGAGCGCCTTGAACACCTCCACAAAGTTGGCCCGTACCAGGTCAAATGTTTCTTTGAACTTGGAGTTAGCCGTATGCTCCACTTCTTCTATGGTTGAAAGCAGGGAATCTTTGGCGCTTACCAGGTCATTGCGTTGCTCGGCAATAAAGTCATGGCGTACTTTCATTTCGGTATATGCTTCTATGGCGGTTGGGTTCACTTCGCCCATATTGTCCAAGCGCTTCTTCATACGTTCTGTTTCTGCCGTCAGCTCAGGTATCCCAAGGTCGCCAGTGCGAGGCTCGCCCAGTATATCATCCAGCTTTACCTTAAACTCAATGGTGAGCCGCTCGCTCATACCAGCCACCTGCAGTTTCATGGTATTGAGCTTGTCTTTTATTATTTGCAGCTGGCTTTCGGCATGTTCCTTCTCCCGGCGCTTTACGTTCAGCTGGCTTTCCTGCGCGCTTATTCCATTGCGCATGGTGTAGTACGAGCGGTCTTTTTCGTTCAGGCTTTTTTCTTCCGTCTCCTTGCGGGTGAGCAACTCATAAAGCTCGTTATCGCCGCTGTGCAATACTTTCGCCGTGTCTTCGAGCTGGCTGTTTATCTGTTGCAGCTGGTCGCTGTTGCTGGTTATCTGCCGCTTCAGGTCGCTAAGCTGGTTGTTGCGGAATTGCAGTTCCTGCTTCAGGGTTTCCATTTTACTTTGCTGGCGGGTGCAGGCTATGTTTTGCTGGTTGTACTGCGCTGTTAGTTCGTTGAATGTTTTCTCCACACCCCTGAAGTCAGCATCGGCGGCTTGTATATTGTGCTGCAACCCCTGCAGGTTGGCGGTTATATCTTCCAGTTCTCTGCGTGCATCCTGAATGCTGTCATGGGTATCCTCCAATTGCTCCTGCAGGTCATCAAGTCGTTTTTCCCCTCCCTGGTTCAGGTGTTCAAAGTTTTCTATTTTGTTTTTAAGGTTCACGAGGTGATTTTGCAGGCGGTTGATATCTTGGCGGGCTTGTTCAATAGCCTTGTCGTTCAGTTCGCTGTTAAAACCGGTAATGCGGGTTTGGGTAGCGGCTATATTTGCTTTAAGGTCGGCTGTTGTTACCTTAAGGCTTTCAATTTCGGCAGCAAGGCGCTCCAGGTTTTTGCCACGGCCTATCTTATTCCCTTCAAAGAGCCCTACGGAGCCACCACCCAGTGTGTACTTGCCCCGAACCATTTTGCCGCTTTTCTCTACCAGTACGGTGCCGGTTTCAAGGGTGGCACCGGTAATGTCAGCACTATTGTCAGTGATATATACATGGCCCAGCAACCTTGCGGCCAGTTCGCTGTACTGCTCGTCAACCGTTACCACGCTGAGGGCGGGTATGGCCCCTGCAGGCGGTGCTATTTTTACCGGGCTATAGGTGTCAATATGGTCCAGAATAAAGAAATTCGCCTTTCCTTTCTTATTGGTTTCCAGCAGGGAGAGTGCCTTGGCCGCTTCGCCAGTATTGGCTACTATGTAGTAGTTAAGGTAGTTGTCCAGTACGTTTTCCAGTGCCGTTCTGTATTCGTTTCTCACCACAAATACATCACTCAGCAGCGGCGCGGTATTATTCCACTCTTTATTTTTCTTCAGGAATTTAATACTGTCCGGGTAGCCTTCAAGACTGTCCACAAGCGACTTGAGCAGGTCATGCTCATTTCTGCGGCTGTCCAGCCTGCGGTTTTCTTCCACCAGCTTCGCCCGGAATGTTTCCATTTCGCCCTGGCTTTCAAGTATTTTGCTTTTAACGCTTTCGTGTTTTTCTACAAGCGTCAGCAGGTCATTCCGCTTGTCTTCCAGCTTGTACTCGGTATCTTTTTGTTCGTTATCTAGTTGGCTTATCTGGCTGGCGCGTTGTGCCTTTTCATTCTGCACCTGCTGTATGCCGCGCTGAATATTCATCACTGAAGTGTCAGCAATAGCCACTTTCTTTTCTGCATCAAACTGGCTTCGCTGCTTCACCTGGTATTCGTTGCGCATCTGTTCCAGCACTCGCTTTTTGCTATCGAAGTCTTTGCGCTTTTCGTCCACCTGCGTGCGCAAAGTTTCCAACTCGTTGCGCATCTTCTCCATTACGGCTGTTTCATCCGCTATCTGCTGTTGCGAAAATGCAATTGACTCTTCCAGTTTCTGCGACTGCCCCCCTGCGCCTGACAAGAAATCGCGGAGATTCTTCTCCCTTTCTTTCAGGTGTTCCAGCTTTTGGGAGGCCAGCTTTTTATCGCTTTCAAGTTGCCTTACCCGGTTGGTGAGGTCATTAAATTGTTTTTGAAGACCATTGAGCTCCTGCTCTTTTTCTATCAGCCTCACCTTCTGCTGCTCCAGCGAAGCATCCTCTGTGGTTACAATTGTTTCCAGCTGCACCTTACGGTCGCTCTCTGCCGTGTTCTGATCGTTGAGTGTCTTGTATTGTTCGTTAAAATGTTCCAGCGAAGCCTTTGCCAGTTCAATGCTCACTTCTTTATATTCGCCCTTCACGGCGAAGTACCGTTCGGCCTTGCGTGCCTGGCTTTCCAGGGTGCGCAGGTTATTGCCTATTTCAAACAGCAGGTCTTCAATACGGGCTATATCCTGCTCCGTTGCATCCAGCTTTTGTTTCGCCTCTTTTTTGCGTGTTTTGTATATCGATACGCCCGCTGCCTGCTCCAACATACGGCGGCGGCTGCCTTCTTTGTCTTTTATTATGTCATCAACCATCCCCAGCTCTATAATGGCGTAGGAGTCGTTGCTTACACCTGTATCCAAAAACAGGTTGTGTATGTCTTTGAGGCGGCAGCTTACATCATTAAGGCGGTATTCGCTTTCGCCATTCTTATAAAATTTCCTTGTTATGGTTACAGTCGTAAATTCAGTCGGTAACAGGTTGCGGGTATTTTCAAAAGTTAGTGACACCTCCGCCATGCCTGATGCGGCACGGGTGCGGGACCCATTGAATATCAGATCTTCCAGGTTATCAGACCGGAGCGCCTTTATTTTATGTTCGCCTATCACCCATCTTATGGCGTCTACTATGTTGCTTTTGCCGCAGCCATTAGGGCCTACAATCCCGGTTATGGGGTTATCCATAAGAATTGTGGTCTTATCGGCGAAAGACTTAAAACCTTTAATTTCCAGCGACTTTAACTTCAAAATAAAAAAATTTAGGGATTGGAATGCAAATGTAATATTTTACGGGTGGTTTATGGCCATGCCGTAAACCACCCGTAAAACATTTGAACGAAATTACTAATTTTAATGATGCTACGTGCCGGCTACCCCGGGCATAATATACTATGAAGCCAATAACGATCATCCTCCTGTTTTTGTCCCATCTTTGCTGTGCACAAACGCAGACATGGAAAGCGGTGGACACCAAATCCAACGCGTCTTTCAGAGGTCTTTCAGTGGTTGACGACAGCGTAGCCTGGGTCAGCGGCAGCGCCGGCTGGGTAGGGCGCTCGGTTAATGGTGCCCGCGACTGGACGTTCAAGCGGGTGAAAGGCTATGAACAATGCGATTTCAGAACACTTTATGCGTTTGACGCACTTAATGCTATCATTGCCAACGCAGGCAGCCCTGCTTACATACTTCGCACGGCAGATGGCGGCAGCACCTGGAATGAGGTATATAAAAATACCGACACAGCAGCTTTTTTTGATGGCATCGACTTCTGGACCCAAAAGGTTGGCCTTGTTTATGGCGACCCTATCAACCACCACATGCAGGTGCTGAAAACCACCGACCGCGGGCATACCTGGCGGCAGCTGTCCGCTGCAAGTAGTCCGCTGCTGCAGGTTGGTGAAGCGTCATTCGCAGCCAGCGGCACCTGCATCCGCTGCATAAACAGGCGCAGTGTGGCAATAGCCACCGGCGGCAGCGTTTCCCGGCTGTGGATCTCCCGTAACAGGGGTAGGCAATGGAAAGCAATAAATACGCCCATATTGCAGGGTGAAAGCAGCACCGGCATTTTCTCGTTTCTGCCCCTGAATGAACGGCATTGGATCATAGCGGGCGGCGACTACAAGCGGGATACTTTTCGCCTTGATAACCTGTTTTCCACTTTTGACGCAGGTGAAACCTGGGATGCGCCCCGGCGAACCACCCGAGGCTACCGCGAATGCCTTTTGGAACTGAACAGACATGATGGAGTAAAGCCTTACCAAACTATAAAATCTACTATAATAGCCGCAGGACCGGGCGGCATAGATATTTCCTACAACAGCGGCACCGACTGGCAGTCATTTTCTGAAGATAAGCAGGTACATGTAATAAAGAAAAGCAGACAAGGCAACCTTGTGGTAATGGCGGGTGGCCGGGGAAAACTGGCATACATGGAGCGTTGATCGTTTTTAGCCCTGAATTTGATGGTCAGGTCAACGAGCGAGCGTGTATACATAGGATAATAGAATTCTTCTGCTTCTTTAGCGCCAGGTAATAAGTTGCCATACGGAAGGCCGATGAACGGCGTATTCATAAATACTTAAATAAATATTAATATTTTCAATATACTTAACTATAAAATATTGTACTTTCACTGTTTCCTACCGCCCGCTGACAATTCACGCAGCTGTTTAGTACCTTCAGCTAATTGAAAAAAGGGTTGCACACTTTAGACATCATTATCTGCTCCAAAAAGTTCAGACTAATAAATCTATATTATCTCTTGAATTGTGCATGACAGATACAACGTATGCAGTATTATCCATAGCATCAATAAAGAAAAAAACGTCGTAGGGAAATATTTTTAGATTCGCTTTACTGTGTACAGAATACCTAACTGCAAATGCTAACGGATTAGCAGAAATACTCAGCAATGTATTTTTAAGATCAGCAGAAAATCGCCGTCCTAAACCATTCTGCTGTTGGTTATACCACTTCCTGGCCTGACGTACATCGTCTTTGGCCTCATTCTGAATGACGATTTTATACATTAATCCTCGCTATCAAGCTCTTTCAAAAAATCTTCAAGTAAGGTAACCTGGCCAGGATTTGCTTTGAGTTCCTTCATCCTATTATCCAATATGTCTTTCTGCCATTGCGGAATATCGTTTTCAATTTCTTCAAGGTCAGGATGCTTTCTGCGGAGCAGATTCCATTCGTCAATAGGAATCAGTACCGCCGTTTTTCTACCGGAATTATCAGAAACAAATTGTAAAGACATATAACAGACCTTTTAGCAAATTTAATCCATCCCAGGGCATCAAACAAAAAATATTGACGGATAGCAGATAATCAAATCACTCAGCGAATGGTATGAGGAAATGATGCAAAAATATCAACGTTGGGCTTATAGTTTCCTCTATCAAAACAATGTCGCCTGCCGCGCGTGCACCCGCACAGGTTTCTTAATAATACCTGCCGCAGTTGGCCCCGGTAAAATACGGTACAGCGGAATCTCATTATAGCGCGAGGCGATTACTATTTGCACATGGCCTGCCTTGCTGTTGAATAGATTCAGTGCCAGGTCAGGACAGTTATTGTCTTTGGAAAGGTGCGACAGGAATATATGGCTGAGGTGGGCGGCACGTTGGCCGCAAAATAGTTCCAGTGCCTGCCTGTTTGATATGTGGCCATGGCCACTGGTAATCCGGTTTTGAAGGTGGTGAGGGTACCTTCCTCCGGCCAGCATTGCCTCATCGTAATTAGCCTCCAGGAAAACAGCATTGCATTGTTTAAAATTGGCAAGTACATCTTTACACACCACTCCTATATCTGTAAACACCCCTATCTTAACGCCATTGCCTTCAATAACAAAGCTGTGCGGGTCTATGGCATCGTGCTTCTTGGGAAAAGGCAATATGGAGAGCCCACCGATTGTAACGGCAATATTGGGGGTGAAGTGATATACAACGCCACAGTCGAGCCTCATGCGACTGCTGTTGAGCGTGGCGGGCGTTATATATATTGGTATCTTGTATTTATCAGCAATACCTTCTACACCCTTTATATGGTCGCCATGCTCGTGCGATATAAATATTGCCTTCACCTTATCCATTGCCAGCCCCAGCCTGTCCATGCGCCGCTGTGTTTCGCGGCAGGAAAGACCTGCGTCTACCATCACTGCCTCATTCTCATTGGCAATGTAGTAGCAGTTCCCGTTGCTGCCGGAGTTTAGCGATGTAACAGTTAAAGACATTGCTACAAAAGTAAAGCAGTTTGCGGCTAAAAATGCACCGGCTGGCCTGGTAACCAATTAAAAAAGCGGCAGTTTTACAACCACCGCTTTTCCATTATATTCAGTTTATTATTTTATACCTAACTTAGCCTTAACCAAGGGTAAAATATTATCCCCTTCGCGGCCGTACAACAGGGTACCGCCACTCCTGTCAAATATATAATCGAAGCCTTTTTCTCTTGCTACGGTATTAATCGCTTTGTCCGCTTTATCTAAAATAGGTTGGTACAGATCGCGCTGCTTGGTATCTACTTTCTCTTTGGCGCTCTGCTGTATGATTTCAATACGGTTCTGCAGGTCCTGTATTTCCTTCATTTTAACTTCCTTTATCGCCTCGCTCATTGTCTTTTCATCAGACTGGTATTTCTGACCCTTGGTCTGGTATTCTTTCATCATTGACTCTATCTGGGTCTGGAACTCGCGGGCAAATTTACTGATATCAGAATCAGCCTTTATTTTTTCAGGCATAGAAGCCAGCAGTTCACCAGACACTATCCAACCGATCTTTAAACCCGAATGTTCTTTTGCCTCAACAGGCTCGCTGGCCATTGCAGGGGTGGCAGTTGTTTTTTTTGTTTGTGCAAAACCGATGTTGCCAGCCATAACGCCAAAGGCAAAAATCATCAAGAATTTTTTCATTATTATTTTTGTTATTTATTTTAAGAATGCAAAGTAAACGTCATTATTTGTTTATTCCAAGTATTTTCAAAACATCGTCGCTGCGGTCCAGCTTCGGGTCTGCGTAAAACAGCGTAACACCGCCGGCTTTATCCAGCACCATATCATATGCTTTCTGCGATGCCATTTTCTGTACCGCATTAAAAACCCTGTCTTGTATAGGCTTTACAAACTCCTGACGCTTTTTAAATAAATCACCCTCATACCCAAAACGCTGCTTCTGCTGGTCTTTAGCCGCCCGCTCCTTGCCTACTATCTCATCCTCCCGGCGCTTGCGCATTTCGTCAGAAAGCATCGGGCGCTCTACCTGGTAGCTTTTATACAGCTTGTCCACTCCCAGCATCTGTGCATCTATTTCATCCTGCCAGGTTTTTGAGATGTTATCCAGTTTTGTCTGCGCTTCTTTATAGTCATCAATTTTTTCAAGTATATACCTGGAATCAATAATGCAGTATCGTGCCTGCTGCGCACGGGCGGCCAAACCCATGCAACACATCATCAAAACACTCAACAATACCTTTTTCATCAGCTGTTATTTTTTTGGGGATTTTTATTAAAATACTATTCCGGCTCAAAGCCCAGCATAAAGTTGAATCTAGCGATATCTTTAATGCTGTTGCCTGCTCCTGGTATAGCTCTATCAATTCCTATGCCATAGTCTAAACCAAGCAAGCCAAACATAGGCAGGAACAACCTGATACCCAAACCTACGTCCCTGTTTAACCTGAACGGATTGTATTCTTTAAAATTGTTCCACGCATTAGCGGCATCAACAAACATAATACCGTAAATGGTTGCTGTAGGCTGCAGGGAGAAGGGATAGCGAAGCTCCGCGGTATATTTATTGTAAATAGTAGCGGCATTGGCGTATACCTCATAGCCCCGCTGAGCGACAATGTCTCTACCCACAAAAAAAGAATTACCCGAAAGGCCATCGCCGCCAAGCTGGAAACGCTCAAACGGCGAGAACCCGATAGACTTGCTGTAATACCCAAGGAAACCATACTTTGATGCAAGCCTTAAGACAAGGTTCCCCGCTACTTTCTGGTAAAAATCCGCGACGAATTTATACTTATGGTATTCTATAAACTTATACTTTTCAGAGGCGGATGCGTCAGTGTAATCCTTCCCGCTGAATGCGCTGAATGGCGGTGTAACCTGGAAGGTTAACGCTACGTTAGCACCCTGCCGCGGGTATAACGGGTTATCAATATTATTGCGGCTGATCACCAGCTTAAAGTGAAAGTCGTTCGCGTATCCATTGGTGAAGTTATCAACCAGCGCGTAATCTTTCAGGTGATAGTTGTTATAATAAACACCATAGTTAAATACAAAATAGTTATCAGGCCAGTTAAGGCGCTTACCCATTGAGATACCACCACCTACCATGCGCAGGAATGAGTTATTGGGGTTAGTATTGACAGGTACCTGGGAGAAACGGCTGTAGACGAAGTTAGCGGTAAAGGCATTAGGCTTTTTGCCCCCCAACCATGGCTCTGTAAAAGAGGTGGTAAGGGAATTATAAGTAGGGCCGTTAGAGGCATAGCTTATAGAGAATTTTTGCCCGTCACCCACCGGAAGCGGATCCCACTTGCGGGGCTTAAAGATATTACGTATAGAAAAATTATTAAACGTAATACCTACATTGCCATAGAAGTTAACGCCACCACCGAAGCCAGCAGAAAGCTGCAACTGGTCGCTTGATTTTTCTACTACCGTGTATTCTATGTCCACAGTACCGTCTTCGGGGTGCGGCTTAGGCTGTATTCCTATTTTCTCCTGGTCAAAGAAACCCAGCTGGGCTATTTCCCTGTTAGACCTGATGAGATCAGAACGGCTGAATTTATTACCTGGCAAAGTTCTCAGCTCACGGCGTACCACGTGGTCATTAGTGCGGTCATTGCCAAATATGGAAATGTCACGTATAGTTGCCTGCGCCCCTTCGGTAATGCGCATTTCATAGTTAATGGTATCGTTGATGATTGACGATTCAATGGCGTCAATATTAAAAAACAAATAACCGTCATCCATATACAGGCTGCTTACGTCTTCCCCACCCTCGGGGTTCAGCTGCCGGCCCAGGCGCGTTTCCAGCAACTGCTGATTGTAAATATCGCCTTTTTTTATAGCGAGTATTTTTGACAGCATCTCGCTTGAATACTTGGTATTCCCTTTCCAGGTCACATCACCAAAATAATACCTGTTCCCTTCTTTAATTTTAATGTCTACATTTATATTACCATTCTGCACCGGGTAAATAGTGTCTGCGACAACGGCCGCATCCCTGAAACCCAGCGTATTAAGGTAGGCTACCATTGACTGCTTATCTGCCTCAAATTTACTTTGGTTGAACTTAGAACCCGCAAACAACTTAAACCTGAAATAAGGGTCAAGAGCGTCTAATGTGCGGGAAGGAGACAACAACCCACCCTGCTTTACATACTTCCTGAAAGACCTTTTACCTACCGGGTAGGCACTTACTTCCTCATCAGGGTGCAGTGTAATACGGGTCATTTCCTTGGTTGACTTCAGTGTTTTTTTAAGCCTGCCTTCGCTTGCGAACTCCTCGCCAACTATATTAATCTGGTTAATGTGGGTTTTATTGCCTTTATCAATGGTAAACGTCAGCGATACTTTATTCACGCCTGATGAGTCATTGCGCTCGGTAACTGTTACCTTAGACCGGCCATAACCTTTATCAGTATAGTATTTTTTTATACGGACAACCGCTTCTTTTTTTGTGGCTTCGGTTACTACTTTATTGGCCACAAGGGGCAATTTGTTCTTTAGCTCCTTGGCTTCCGATACTTTTATATTCCTGAATTTATAACTGCTCAGGCGCGGGCGTTCCTCCACTTTGATGATGAGGAATACCTTGTCATCAATATATTTTTCTATTACAATATTAATATTGGAAAACAATTCCTGCTTCCACAGGTTGCGGATAGCCTTTGAAATAGCTTCATCATGTGGCAGGTGTACTTTCTGTGTTACTGAAAGGTTGGTAACGGCTTCTATAAGGTCGGCATCAAGGTAGCTGTTGCCCTGCACTTTCATACCACCTATTTCATATTCTTTGGGCTTGGTGCGGTCCACCTCCGCCGGCTGCCCCATCCGGTTAAGGCCGCCACCGCCGCCCCGGCCACCCAGCTGTGCATCAGCCTGCTGCACGGTTGCAAGGCTTAGTAATAATAATCCGTATTTCAGGCAACTTTTATACATCAGGGGTAGTGGAATTTTTAATTTGTTCACTTGTTTTGCCAAAGCGGCGTTCACGGCCCTGGTAGTCAAGCAGGGCATTGAGTAAATGTTCTTTTCTGAAATCAGGCCAGTGTACCGGCGTGAAATAAAGCTCAGCATAGGCCAGCTGAAACAGTAAAAAATTGCTGATACGGCTCTCTCCGCTTGTGCGTATCATTAATTCGGGGTCAGGGAACAGCGCTGTATCCAAGCAACGGGTGAATAATGTTTCGTCAATATCTTGCGGCTGCAGGGTACCTGTAACTACCATGTCCGCCAGCTTACGCGCGGCTAACACTATCTCCTGGCGGGAGCTGTAGCTCAATGCCAGTATCAGGTTAAGACCCGTATTCATGGCAGTTATCTCCATAGCCTCGCCCATTTCCTTTTGTGCCATTGGCGGCAGGCTCGCAAAGTCGCCTATCACGTGGAGTTTCACATTATTTTTATGCAGGTCATTCACTTCTTTCCGTATGGTATTCACCAGCAGCTCCATCAGTGCGTCCACCTCAGCCTTAGGGCGGTTCCAGTTCTCAGCTGAAAACGCGTAAAGGGTAAGATGGCCAATACCTATCTCTCCGCAAATATCTACGATCTCGCGCACGCTTACAACGCCCTCGTAGTGGCCGTAAACCCTATCTTCCCCACGCTCTTTCGCCCAGCGGCCATTGCCATCCATTATGATAGCTATGTGCCGGGGCAGCCTGTTAAGATCAACCTGTGCCAGTAGTTCAGTCATTATACTTTACAAAAAGTGCGCAAAGTTACAAAAATAGGCGGTAGCAACCACCATCATAGTTTATGCATTTAGTTTAACTCTATTTTAACTGCAAACTAATTATTACTAATACAATAAAAACACACTACTGTCTGACACGTTCAATTGTGTACTTTTGGAAAAACCGTTTGTACATTATCCTCCAATGTCATTGACTTAAGGGCTATAAATTTAGTAACTTTAGCACCATGGAAGTAAACGACCCGGCCATTGCCTACCATAAAAAACGGTACACCATCAAGGAATACCTGGAAATGGAAGATGCCGCTACGGAAAAGCATGAGTATTATAAGGGAGAGATATTTGCTATGTCAGGGGCATCAGTAAATCATAATATTATTACAGGAAATCTGTATTATCATTTGCGCGGTAAATTGAGCGTTGGCGGCTGCAAGCCATTTGCGGGAGACTTCAGAATTTATATTCCGCAAAATTCATTGTTTACTTATCCTGATATTTCCATCATCTGCGGCGCAATTGAAACCCTGGATAATGATAATATCAATGTACTGAATCCCTCGGTAATTATTGAGGTACTTTCCCATTCAACCCGGAGCTATGACAGCAGGGAAAAGTTTGAACTATATAAAGCAATACCCTCGCTAAAAGAATATATCCTGGTTGATTCATTAGCTGTTTTTGTACAGGTGAGTATGCGTGATGGTGTCGGTAACTGGTCAGCCTTTGAGTATAATTATGTTACCCAGGCAGCGGAAATAAAATCAGTTAACATATCTGTAAGTATTGATAGTTTATACGGAGGCGTTACTTTCTAAAGACAGTGGTTGAGTGTCATTTATTTTATTCCGATGCAGCTAAAAAGGTGTAATACCATTGAGACACGCATATTACTAAGCTGATATAGAAGCTATTTTTTCTTAAGTGAAAGATTGGCCCTGTAGGTGGCAACAGGCTTGTAGCTGATAATCAATTAAACACCGCTGTTTGCCGTAGGTACACAACAATCAAGTGTGTCTAATTTTTGTCTCTGGTGTGCTTTATAAAAGGAACAGAGACAATCTAAAAAGGCTGCCACACGGCAGCCTCCTTTTCAAAAAGTATTAATTTGGTTATGCAAGCTGCATTACATTAGGCATTTCCTGCGGATACAGTTTATTTTCAAGTTTGTAACGAACGGCATCAAATGCAGCCAGAGTTTCGTCAATGTCCTGATCAGTATGGGCGGCCGTAGGAATAATGCGCAACTCTATCTGCCCTTTAGGGATGACAGGGTACACAACCACAGAACAGAAAATATCATGGTTTTCGCGCATGTCATAAGTCAGCTGAACGGCATCATAAAGGCCGCCTTTCATAAACACGGGCGTAACCGGTGTGTTGGTGGTGCCGAGGTCAAAACCTCTTTCCCTGAAGCCATTCTGAAGGCGGCGCACATTGTGCCACAGTTTTTCACGCAGCTCAGGTTTGTTGCGCAGCAGTTCCAGCCTTTTCAGGTTACCATCTACAAACGCTAATGGTAATGATTTGGCGTATATCTGCGAGCGCATATTGTACCGCAGGAAGGTAAGTATCTTTTTATCAGCCGCCAGAAAACCGCCTATGCTGGCCATTGACTTGGCGAAAGTGGAGAAATATACATCAATATCATCCATGCAGTTTTGCTCTTCACCTATACCTGCACCGTTTTTACCCATTGTGCCAAAGCCATGCGCATCGTCAACAAAAAGGCGGAATTCATATTTTTCCCTAAGGGTAGCTATCTCCCTTATCTTACCTTGATTGCCGCTCATACCGAAAACACCTTCGGTAATTACCAGTATGCCGCCGCCGGTCTTTTTAACCATTTCGGTAGCGCGGGCAAGCTGCTTATCGCAATCAGCTATGTCATTATGTTTATATACATACCTGTGACTTTGTATCAAGCGAAGGCCGTCAATGATACACGCATGAGATTCGCCATCATAAACCACCACATCATGCCTGCCACAAAGTGAATCGATAGCAGATACCATACCCTGATAGCCAAAGTTGAATAACATGGCGTCTTCCTTATCTACAAATTCCGCAAGCTCTTTCTCCAGTTTCAGGTGGTTGTCAGAGTTGCCGCTCATCATGCGCGCGCCCATAGGCGATGCGAGACCGTGTTTGGCGGCCGCTTCCGCATCTGCCTTTCTCACTTCGGGGTGGTTGGCCAGCCCGAGGTAGTTGTTAAGGCTCCACACAATCTTTTCTTTACCGCGGAATTTCATCCGGTTTCCTATCTCACCTTCCAGTTTCGGGAATGCGAAATAATTAGGCGCTTTTTCAGCATAATCCCCTATAGGGCCCAGCCTATTCTCAAATTTGGCAAAAATATCCATATTACTTATCAAAGATTAAAAATGAGAATACCTTAATCCTGATTTTGTTATTTCCAGACTAAAGTAAAAAATATTTACAACATTTGCAGGTGCGAAATTAATGAAAATATAACCGTTTATGTCTTATATTAGTCGCACTTTTGCAAAAATACAACATTTATGCGGCGCTTATTTTTGACTTCCATCTTATTATGTATAATTTTTTCTAACGCTATTGGTAAAAAAAACGCCCCGCCCAACCGACCGAAGCTGGTTGTAGGCGTGGTGATAGACCAAATGCGGTGGGACTACCTGTACCGCTACAGCAGCAGCTATGGCAGCAGGGGCTTTAAACGCCTGATGCGTGATGGCTTTAACTGCCAGAATACCATGATCAATTACCTGCCGTCTTTTACAGCGCCGGGCCACACCTGTGTGTATACTGGTTCGGTACCCGCCATACATGGCATAGCCGCCAATGACTGGTTTGACAATTTTTCAGGCAAGCCAGACCGTAAAGTGTACTGTACCGAAGACAACAGCGTGGAACTGGTGAGTGAAGGCAGTACGCTGAAAAAACCTATGAGCCCTAAAAACCTGCTTGTCTCCACTATTACCGATGAACTTAGGCTGGCCACCAACTTTAAAAGCAGGGTGTTCGGTGTGGCACTCAAAGACAGGGGCAGCATATTGCCCGCAGGCCACCTGGCCAATGGCGCTTACTGGCTTGACCAAAGCACCGGCAACTTTTGCAGCAGCACCTATTACAAAAAACCTTCACCAGACTGGCTTAAAACATTTAACGGCCGACATGTAGCCGATAGCCTTATAGCCCTTGACTGGACTTTGCTTGACCCTTCAAAAAAAATATATACGCAAAGCCTGGCTGACAACAACAAATATGAAGGCAGCCTGAAAGGCGAGACCGCGCCTGTATTTCCGCACAGCATTAAAACGCTGAAGGGCAGTGAACTGTACGAAACATTTGAACGCTACCCTGCCGGCAACACACTCACCCTGCAGATAGCCAAAGCTTGCCGCGACGGTGAGCGGCTGGGAGAAGGCGATGCGACAGATTTTTTATGCGTGAGCCTCTCCAGCACTGACTATGCCGGCCACCAGTTTTCCCCCAACTCATTAGAGGTGGAGGACATGTATATAAAGCTGGACAAAGAGTTGGGCGACTTTCTTGACTATCTTGACGAGGTGGAAGGCAAGGGCAACTACCTGTTTTTCCTTACCGCTGACCACGGTGCGGCGCACAACCCCCAGTTTTTGATTGACTCCGGCATGAATGCCGGCTTTATGCCCAATACAATAAAAAACGACCTTAACGCTGCGCTAAACGCAAAGTTTGGCATTAGCCCCGTATCGCAGTTTTTTAACTACCAGGTTTATCTTAATGACTCCATTATTAGTGGAGCGCACGCAGAGAGAGAAAAAATAAAGGACGCTGTAAAGGACTGGTTCAGCAAAAAAGCGGAAATCAGCTTTATAGCTGATATGGAACACCCGGAACGCAATTCGATACCGGAACCTATTAAAACCATGATTGTCAATGGCTACAGCCGCACCCGCAGCGGCTGCATACAGGTGATACCCGCACCGGGCTGGTATGAAGGGTATGCCACCACCGGCACCACCCACGGTACCTGGAACCCTTACGATACCCACATACCGCTGTTGTGGTATGGGTGGAATGCACCAAAAGGCGAGACCCACAGACAGGTAAATATGACCGATATAAGCGCCACCCTGGCTGCCATGCTGCACATACAGATGCCTAACGGCTGTGTAGGAGTGCCAATAACGGAAATTACCGAGTAAAATCGTGCGCCTAATAAATTCCGGTTGCATTATATTTACGGTTTATTGCGTTATAAAAGATCAAATTAAATATGCGTAGAATATTATTAGTGCTTTTGGCCGCACAGTTTTTACCAGGTGTTGCGGGTGCCCAGTCGCTGCGGTTGAAAAGTAACAGTGCAAAAAAATATCACGTGACCGCTACGGGCTTAAATAAAGAGGGGCAGCAGATAACTCGGCAACTTGATGATGTAAGCCTCGGGTATTGGAAAACCGTAAGCTTGTACAAAACAAAGTATGGCTATGACATGTACAATAATAAGCAGATGAAGCGCGAGGGCGGAGACGCCACCAACCGGTGGCAGACGCTCACCATAGTAGAAGATGGCACCGGCAAAACCGATGTATTGGATATAACCAGGCCGGTAACAGAGCAACGCCTTGCCAATAACCGTACCTGGGTGAAAATAAAGCAGAGCTGGGACAGCGACTACTTGCTTACCTATGTATTGCTTTATGACCATAGAAAATTTGTTGACTAATATTGGTGCTGTTCAATTGCGGCTTTTTTCCTACTTTTAAGAAAATTATGAATGAAATAATGTTTTGGCTGCAGCCCTTAACCGCAGCTTTTACAGGGTGGTTCACCACATGGATAGCGTTTTATATGCTGTTCCACCCCCGTAAACCAGTAAAAATATTAGGCATGACTCTGCAGGGCATTTTCCCTAAAAGGCAGCAGGTATTCGCTGCGAAGCTGGGTGGTGTGGTAGGCAAGGAACTCCTGCATTTCGACGAAATAGTTGGGCAGATAAAAGACCCGGAGGCGCTTGCGCTGGTGATGCCCGGCATTGAAAAACACATAGATATATTCCTTAATGAAAAGCTTAAAGACAAGCTGCCCGTTATCTCCATGTTTATGGGGCAGGGAACCATGGTGAAAATAAAAGAAAGCCTGATTGAAGAAATTAACGTAATGCTGCCGGAAGTAATAGCACAGTATGCCGATAACCTTTCCAATAAAATAAATATTGAAAAAATAGTTACCGACAAAGTGAAGAATTTTTCATCAGACAAACTGGAAGAGATATTGCTGGCGGTAATGAAAAAGGAATTCCGCTTTATAGAGTTGATAGGCGGCTTCTTTGGTCTGCTCATCGGGCTGATACAAATGTTGCTGGCATTAATATAAGTATGCGACGGCGCGACACCTCTTGCTTAAAAAATCAGCAACAGGCTATACAGCAGCATCATACCATCAGCCAGCACAAGGCAGGCGAGCTGAGTGGTATTTTTTTTCAGGTAGAGTGCCACTACCAGCGTGGCCACAGCGGTAATGAGTGCATCAATCAACCTTTGCCCGTGGTGGTAGCGCATGTTCTGCCCCACGCTGAGTAATGCAAAGAAGATAATGGACAGGTAGATAAGCAGGTAGCTGTTGCGCTCCCCTATTGTATAAGGCAGGGTATGTATGTTATTGGCCGCATCGTGGCTCACATCCCTGAGATCAAACAAGATACACAGGGCGAAAATAAGCGCAAACCGGAGCCCGATTTCAAAGGGATACCTTGCCGGATTAACGCCAAACTGCAACATAGGCAATACGGTGGTGACAACCACCCACACGGTGGTGAGCACAATTATCTTCAGCAACCCGTAATCGCGCAGGCGCTTTCTGGTTTTGAGGGGCAACAGCGGCAATGTATAGGAAAGAGAGAACAGACCCGCACACCCGCAAACAACAATAACCACCCATGGCGAATGCAGAAGCCCGGTAAGCGCTATAATAAGCCCGCCGGTAAGCGCCAGTGCATAAGCCAGCCAGTTATCATTTGTAATGGCGGCAGTGCCGCTGAACGAGGCAGGCAACTTTCTGACCACATGATGCAGGTTGTACACCACCAGCGTACACCCGAAAATCAACATATGGAGGTATGAAGGCACAGTGGATATTGTGCCTGTTATCAGCCGTTCTGTAGCCATGCACAGCCCGGTTGCGCAGCATGCGGCAAAAACGGCGTTAAAGAAAATAAAGTGAATGATGACCCTGTACAATTTCACGGGGCAAAGGTAGGCACTAAAAAACCCCTTGTGCAGGGGCTTTTCAGGACGTTGTATAGCTCGTGAACTTTATCTTTTTACAAATTTCTTTACAACAACACCAGTGTCGCCGGAAATTTTAATGTAATACATGCCTGCGGCTAATGCTTTAATATTTAGCTTTGTATCCGCATCTTTTAATGTACCGCTCATCAGGGTTGTACCTATGCTGTTAGTAATACTGTATTGTACGTTGCGCCCTGCTGTAGTATGTATATTCAGCTCGTCAGTGGCCGGGTTCGGGTACACCTCTGGGGTGTTATCAATACTTGTACTGCCCACCATGTTAACTACCGGACACCCTATTTCGTTGATTACCTGGTTGGTGAGTACTACGCCGTTCACGTCAAAGTATATGCCGGCGCGTCCTTTTATTTGTGTACCGTTGGCGAGACCAGGTTTCGATTTAATAGAATAGATAAGGCCACCGTCACATGCACCGTGGTGCGAACTATCCAGTAAATTGATATGTGGGAAATCAAATTTTAAAATGATGTGGCCCGCCGCGTCTTTCAGTTTAGACAGATACATCTCATGAGTGCTCATTATTATATTCATAGTTGACACATCTAAGTTGTCAGAAAGAGTGTCCATTACATAAATATTATATGCAGTATCATTTCCCGTGTTTTCAAAATTAATTGTGTATTGTAGTAAGGTTGGGACAACACCGGAGGCAATACAGTCAGCAGGTGACACCCATATCTCATTGGGGTCACAGCCAGCCTTTACTGTATCGTTACGAAATATTGTATTATTGGTAGTATCCGTATCACCCGCCATGGGAGATAGCGAAAAGTAGGAATGCACAGTATCACGGATAGTTAATGGCGTACTGCCGTGTTCTGCTTCATAATGAATACGTACCGGCGCCGCATCAGTAGAAGACAGTGAACTGAGATCCCATACTATCGTATTGCCCGAAACCGATGTTGCTGAAGGCGTTATTTGTGTTGGGGTACCCATATATTTTGGGCTGTAGTGAAGGGTAAGTGTTCCGTTGGTGGGAGCGCAATAGCTGTTTTGCACATAGACGTTAGCCCACTGGTCATGGACTCCTGTTACAGGTATAACTGCATGAACTGACAGGTCAAAGGCAGTTCCGGATGCACAGTTCAGTCCGAAATACTTGATTGGATAAATAAATACACCGCTGGTAAGGCTATCATAAAGAATGCCTGTGGAGGGGCAACTCACAGCCATATTACCTGGAGCCGACAAGACTTTAAATGAATATACATCACCTATTGTGCCCCGGGCATTGTAATAAAACCCGCTTGTAGAACATATTGTATCAATCGGAATGCTATTAGAATCAATCTCTACAACTACGGGCTGGCTGATATTAGGTTCACTGGCTTCAGGCAGACAGTTATTGTTAACATCGTAGTATAGCTTCACCGGTAATGTTACACAGAAAATATTTTCATATGCGAGGGTTAAGGAATCGATTAATGCTGTTCCGTTAAATAACTTCTGTCTTATAGTATAGCTGCCCGGCGCTGAATAATTATGGGCTAGAATGGCATATCCGCCTGTCATGGCAGGTAGAATAACTGCCGAGTCACTCGTGCCGTCACCATAATAAGTTTTGACATGGTAAGCACTTGAATATGTATTGGTCTGAACAGTTATTTGCGGCCCGTTGCATAAACGGTTGATATAAGTGCCAAAACTATCGGAGGCAAAAGTCGGCGTACCTAACCCGGCACATAATTGTATATTTTTTAAACATTTACGGCTGTATCCACCACCGTTGGTACCCATGAATCCAAAATGACCAGTGCCATATATGGGAGAATAGCCTGACATTGTAACCCTACCGCCGTCAAAAGAAGTTGTGATATTCCCATGATCATAATTAACAATGCAATGATGCCATTGTGAGTCAGTCAGAAACATCTGACTGGTAAGCCTTGAACAAATATTTGTGTCTCCGGGAAAATTACCAGTACTCCAATGCGCATTAAAACTGGTAGAATTTATTTTTTTCATGTAAATCTCATCAACACAACCAATCGTTCTGAACGACAGAGCAAAACCTGATGTTGTATCCGGGAACCCCATACTGCCACCTTCTTTGCTTACACTTCCCAATTGAGAAAGACCTGAGGTAAAAAACCAAAATGTTAATCCGTCAGAGCAAGAATGGTTGCTGTCAATGCGGAAGTCAAACGACATACTAAAAGTGGATGCGGTACCATTAATGGTAGCGGGGTAGCTATTGTAGAGATAGTTATTCTCACTGTTTTGCGAGTTACATATTACAAATGTGTCATTATTGTAGTGACCAGGATGGCTTGGTCGGCTGGAACCATGTAGCCAGCCCATAGTGTCCGATGGGTTATTTATCATTTGCAGGCACTGCCCATGGGAATAGTTTACGTAAAGTAAACAACACAATAATAACATCGAGAGGTGTAACAATTTTTTCATAATTATTTTTTATAACTAAAATTATGAACTTAATTCTGACTGAGAAGAAAAGAGTTATAACTGTGCTAAAAAATAGGCATAAGTGTGCTATTACCGCCATGGCAAGAAACCCTTTTCCATATTTCCCGGTTCGGCGAGGTGGAAGGAGTCGTAGGTATAGCTGCAGGGGAGCGGGCATTCCCAGCACCGCTCTTTGCTCAGCCAGGTGTGGTATTGATCCACGGTTTTTGATGTGGTGTCAGGCGCAGGGTATTTTTCCTGTAGCAGCAGGCTGATGCTTACATAGTTGGTCTGGTAAACGGTCTGCGACAAAGCCATGCCTGATAAAGACAGTATCGACGACGCTATAACAGCCACCATGGCCACTGTAGCCATTGGTTTTACCCACCGGGTCAAGCCTGCGCTGATGAACATTTCACCCAAAACAATTGCAATAAAGGGCAGTATGATACCATTTCCAAATCGCGGATCAGGCGCGTTATAAAACCAGAAGAGGATACCAGCCGCAAGGCCGAACAATATGATATTAGCTGGGCTTTTCAGTCCGGCAGCGCCTTTTCTAACCACCTGCCAGATCCATTTTATTACTGTAGCCATCAGACAGAATGCTATTATAGCGATAATGGGAGGGTAGGCTTTATTGAGATAGGCGAGGTTTTTTATCCATGTTTTAAACAGCTCCAGGTTATAGTTATATGCGCCCTTATAATAATAAGGGTAACCCAGTGCGAAATTTTTAATCACTATTTTTTCATCAACCGTACGAGCCATAGGTATCTTCCAGGGCACATTAAAAATATCGACCGAGTAAAACGGGTACACCAGGTAGCCGCTTATGGTATAGTTGCGAAAAAAATAAGGGAAGAATACTAACCCTGCGAAAACCACAAGTGATAAGAATATCTGCGGCCTGAACAGCCTGCGGGCAAACACAATAAGCACCACGAACATAACCGATACGGTGGCCAGCTTCAGCGTAATAGCCCCAAAGGTGAGCCAGAATATACTGAGTAAAAAATAGTTTTCATCTGCCTTGCTTTCCGCTTGCTGCTGCCGGGCTGTGAGGTTTCTAAGGCACTCAAATACAATAATCATTTGTACTATAGCTACTGGAAAATCAGGGCTAAAACCAGTCATGCCTTTGTTGATCTGCGATATGTACAACATGGCAAGGATAGCCGCCACTTTGTGGAACACATGCAGACCCGGCTTAGCGTACATGCCAAAAAGATAAACGAACCCAATAAGAAACAGGTAGCCGTTAAGCCCGTGTATGGTGGTGCCAAAAACGCCGGCCAGCCCATAAAACGCGTATAGTATATGGTAGTGATAGTTAAACCCGAACCGCGAATGCACATTGCCCAAACCTGTTATGAGCTTGTGCTGCTCCACCCACTTAATGAACGGTAAGTGGTAAGACCCCGAGTCGAGGCTCTGAACCTGCCCTGAAGCTTTGATTAATATAAAGAGAAAAAAAATAGCTATGAACAGCTTGTGCAATAGATCAGTCGTCTGCCAGGTTGTTTTTATGGTTTCCCACACCGATGCAAAGCTGCTCCTGAAATACCATGTTGCAGCCAGCGTAACAGCCGTGCCCCCCACCAGTAGCCCAATATTACTAATGGGCATAAACAGGGAGCAGTAGCTGAGCAACACCACCTGCGTAGCCAGCCCAGTTACGGAAGTAAAAGCGATGGACAAGGGGGCAACCCCACCAGTAAGCACCCCCAGCACCCTGCGCGTGATAAGCCCGAAGGAAAACGAAGAAACGAATATAAATACCCAAACCAGCAGGATAACAATCATTAGCGTAGCTTTGTGAAGGGCGAAAATAGCTTAAATAGTTATAATGGCAGATCAAAAATTTGGCACGCGTGCAAGGCGTTCAATAAACGTTTAAGCCCATTTCCCGCTTAGGAACGTCGCCCATCAGGCGCGCCTGACATAACACAAATTCGACACGTGTAGCCAGGAGCCAAGCCCTGAAATGCCATCCTCTACCATCGATAGGTGCAATCACAGAGCCATTATGTGAAATGTGGATGCCAGCACCAGTATTTACGCTTCGCACCGGCCATTGAAATAAGACCACCATTCCACTTCCATCATAATTTTTCAACCAGAACCAAACCAAAACAATGCTTTACCCTGTCTTAACAGGAGCGGGATGTGTTTTGACAAGTATATTTTATTGATTACATTTGAGGCTAACAACGAAAGCAGGAACTGCCGCCCTTTTTTATATTAAAAAATGTAGCCGCTTTGGTCATTGAAAAAAAGCATAAGAACATTATGATAAAACTATATTTTACAACTTTATTTCTATTATTTGCAGTCTGGAACGCCCAATCACAGATCGTACTTTCCGCTGATACCGGCACCTGTGGCGCCGCCACCGCTACCCTTCATGCGGCAATGACAGGCTATACACCTACCAGTTCTGGCATTACAACCGATGATATCTATTCCGGTGTCATCTCCATGGGTATGTCCTTTAACTTTTATGGTACTTCTAACAGCCAGGTGCTGATAGGCGCCAACGGTACCCTTTGCTTTACGCTTTCACTCGCCGGCGCTTCTGATCCCTGGCCCATAACTGCCGTATTGCTCGGCAATGCGAGTAAGAGAAATAACATCTGCGGGCCCTGGTGCGATATTGACATCACCAATGGCGGCTCTATTACTTATGCCACTGTGGGCACTGCCCCTTACCGCAAATTCATTGTGAACTACTGCGCTACCCACATGTTTAGTTGTACCAGCCAGTATACAACCACCCAGATAGTCCTATATGAAACAACTAACCTTATAGATGTTTTTATTTCGTATAAAACGATATGCAGCGGCTGGAATGGCGGCTATGCCATCTGTGGTGTGCAGAACGCGGCAGGCACTGCTGCTACAGTAGCACCAAGCAGGGACTTCCCTACTGCCTGGACAGCTGTACACGAGGCATGGCACTTTACACCGTCTTCTTCATTTGCCTCCTATTCAGTAGGTGCTGTACCTTTTTCGCCTGTTCCATTGGCTTCTTCAGCTATATATTGGTATGACAGCACCACTGGCGCTTATCTCGGCACCGGTGACTCTATGGTAGTGTCAACAGCCGGAAGTCATACTTTTAAAGCAGTTGCACTTGGTTGCGGAGACAGTACTTTCGCGTTTATCAGCGTAATAGCCTCAGGCAGCGTACCGCCTATTACAGGACCAACTGCCGTTTGCGTGGGAAATACTATTTCCCTTGGCAACACAGCGACAGGCGGCACCTGGACCAGCAGCGCAACTTCAGTAGCATCAGTAGGCGCCTCAACAGGTACGGTTACCGGGGTATCGGCGGGTACTGCTGTTATCACCTATACCGTAGCGGGCGGCTGTTACGATACCAGCCTGGTAACTGTAAACCCTTTACCGGCAACCATAGGCGGACCAACAGTGGTCTGCGTTGGTTCCACTATCACATTAACTAATTCGGCATCAGGCGGCACATGGTCTACTGCTTCGGGCAGTGCGGCGACTGTAAGCTCCTCATCGGGCGTATTAACCGGCGTTTCAGCGGGAACAGTGACAGTGACCTATACACTACCAACCGGCTGTTATGTTACAACAAGCATTACCGTGAACCCGTTGCCAAATGCGGGTACCCTATCAGGCTCAGCCACAGTATGCCTGAGTGCATCAACAACACTCAGCTCAACCGTAACCGGCGGCACATGGTCAAGTGCGTCCACCGGCATAGCCAGCATATCATCAACAGGAGTAGTTTATGGTATTGCAACTGGCACTGCTGTTATCAGCTATTCAGTCACCAACAGTTGCGGCACTGCGGTGGCTACTTTCAGCATTACTGTTTTACCGCTGCCTGATGCGGGTACCCTTTCAGGGCCTGCAACGGTCTGTGTATATCAGTCCATTACATTGTCTGCAACCGTGAGCGGTGGCACTTGGACAAGCGGCAGCTCCACTATAGCGGTAGTATCATCAGGTGTGGTAACCGGCGTATCGGCAGGCACGGTATCCATCAGCTATGCTTACACCAACGCGTGCGGCACCGCCTACACAACCCACACAATAACAGTAAATCCGGTACCAACGGTAACCGGCAACCCATCAGCGCCAGCTTACTGTACAGGCGGCGATACTGTGCTTATAGCAGGCGGAGCGGTTAACTATACATGGGCACCTGGAACCGCGCTGAGTACCACAACCGGCACAACAGTAACGGCTAACCCATCAGCCACCACTACCTATACCATAACCGGTACTGACGCCAACGGCTGCGCCAATACTGCCGCCATTACCGTTACCGTAAACCCGCTGCCAACTATTACAATACCCACCGCAACAATATGCTATGGCACCAACACCATACTTATAGCAAGCGGCGCCAATACCTATACCTGGACACCGGCGGGCACACTAAGCAGCAGTGCGGGCAGCTCAGTTATAGCCACACCAACCGACAGCACATCATATACCGTAACGGGCACTGATATTAACGGCTGCGTAAATACAGGAATTGCCACAGTATACGTGAACCCTATACCGGCGGCTCCGCTGGTTACGTCGCCGGTTAGTTATTGTCTTATGGGCACTTCTGCTGCACTTACGGCGGCAGGCACAGGTCTGTTGTGGTACACCACCACATCAGGCGGCACAGGCAGCACAGCGGCACCCATACCATCTACTGCAGCGGCAGGCACCACATTCTGGTACGTGACACAAACAATCAATGGCTGCGAAAGCCCGAGGGCGGCCATAAAAGTTGATGTATTGCCAAACGCAATTACCGATTTTGACTACAGCATAAAGTATGGCTGCGCAAGAGATACAGTTGAATTCATTAACCTATCTCAAAACTGCGATTCATTCACTTGGCACTTTGGCGATGGCGACGTTTCACATGATACAAGGAGCAACTTTGTCCATTATTATCCTTCCGCTGAGTTTAACCAGAATTATACGGTGAAGCTAAATGGAATCAATTTTTCTTGTAATGATGACTCCACTTTCAAAACCATTACACTGGTAGCCACGCCGCCGGTATACTTTCTTACTGGTGTAACAGCCAGCCAGACTATAACCTACGGCGCCAGTATTCAACTGAACGCAATGGGTGGCCACGTCTATTACTGGACACCTAATGACGGCACACTTAACAACCCTAACATCAATAACCCGGTTGCCAGCCCGCGTGACTCCACCCGCTATATTGTATATAGCTATAATGAAGAAGGTTGCAGGGATTCAGCCATCGTAGACATTAACGTAACATTCAATGATCATGACAACTACCCGCTTGCGTTCTCGCCAAATAATGACGGAAAGAATGACGTTTTCCATATAACCCAATACAAATATGAAAAACTGGTAGAGTTTAATATCTATAACCGCTGGGGTGAACTGGTTTTCCATACTACCGATAAGACCAAAGGCTGGGACGGCCACCACAACGGTGAACCACAGGACATGGGCGTTTATTTCTATGAAGTGATCAGCGGACACACTGACGGCACCAATCAAACACATAAAGGATCCGTAACACTTATAAGGTAAAACTAAACAGCAATATTTAACGGAGCGCCCTGTTTAGCAATATGCAGGGCGCTTTTTATTTAAATATTATCTCACACAACCAACAATACGAGTATTTTATTAAGTTTGCAACAGAACAAAACAGGCTTCGGCTCTTTCAAATGACCTGGATATCAGATCCCTCCATCTGGATTTCACTACTCACCCTTACAGTATTAGAAATAGTACTCGGTATTGATAACATCGTTTTCATATCTATCCTCACCGGAAAGCTGCCACCCGAACGTCAGAAAGCCGGCCGGCAGATAGGTTTGGGCCTGGCGATGTTGACGCGTGTACTTTTACTGCTCTCTATAAGCTGGGTGATGACCTTAACAAACACACTTTTTAACCCTGCTGAACTTGTAGGAATTAAAGAGCCTGCAATATTAGAGAAGATGGCTCTTTCAGGCCGCGACCTTATTCTGATTATAGGGGGCCTGTTTCTGATATATAAAAGCACCGCCGAGATACATGAAAAAATAGAAGGACATCAAGAGGAGGAAAAGGACAAGAAACCCATGTCTTTTAAGGCAACTATAGTACAGATATTGTTGCTTGATATTGTTTTTTCCCTTGACTCTGTAATCACGGCGGTAGGTATGGCCAATCACGTTGGTGTAATGATAGCTGCGGTGGTAATTGCGGTTGTTATTATGTTGCTTGCAGCCAACGGCATCAGCAATTTCGTTAATAACCACCCCACTGTCAAGATGCTGGCTCTGTCCTTCCTCTTGCTCATTGGTGTGTCGCTGCTCATGGAAGGTCTTGACCAGGCACTGCCAAAAGGATATATCTATTTTTCTATGGGTTTCGCTATGCTGGTAGAAGCATTGAACCTGCGATCACGTAAGCACAAAAAGAAGATTAGTTAGAAGACAAATACGATATAGTTAGGTTGTGCACCTACGGCACACTGTGTTGTGTAGTCGATTGTTGGGCTACAAACCTGTTGCCACCTACGGGGCAACCCGCAAGTAATAAAAAAAGCTACCATGCGCACATGGTAGCTTTTTAGTAGATACATCTATTATTTAGTTTAGCTGAATAGGAATGCAACATCATCTTTGGTAAGCTTGCGCATGAACGCGTTGTCGTCAGACACCAGCTCATTGGCGAGGCTACGCTTCTGCTCCTGTAGTTGCAACATTTTTTCTTCTAATGTATCTTTACAGATAAGCCTGTAAGCGAATATATTTTTTGTCTGGCCAATACGGTGTGTCCGGTCAATGGCCTGCTGCTCTACGGCTGGGTTCCACCATGGGTCAACGATGTAAACATAGTCCGCCGCAGTAAGGTTAAGGCCTATACCACCCGCCTTGAGGGAAATAAGGAACACCCTGCACTCCTGGTTATTCTGAAATTCCTGAATCGCGTTTTCCCGCTCCACAGAGCTGCTGCTGCCATCAAAATAAACGTGCTGAATGCCTTCTTCCGTCATTTTTTCCCTAATCAGCGCCAGCATACCCAAGAATTGGGAGAAGATAAGCACCTTGTGATCACCCACATTCTCGGTTATTTCTCGCGATAGTTCATCAAGCTTTATGGAATGGTTAGGGAACTTCTCTTCCTCATTCATAATGGCCGGTGAGTCACAAATCTGCCTGAGCTTGGTAAGCCCCTGCAAAATGTGCATCTGGGAACGCTCCATGCCACGCTCTTCTATAATGCCCAATATCTTGGAACGGTATGTATTTTTGTATGCGTCATAGATCCGGCGCTGTTCAGGCCCCATTTCGCAGTACATAATTGTTTCTGTCTTTTCAGGCAGGTCTTTGGCTACTTGTTCTTTGGTGCGGCGCAACATGAACGGATAGGTGAGTTTCTTCAACTGCTGCTTTACCTCGCCTTCACTGAACTTATCAATAGGCGTGGCAAATTCGCTCATAAAGAATTCCCTGCTTCCCAGCATACCAGGATTGAGGAAATTCATTTGCGCATAAAGATCAAATGTATTGTTCTGCAAAGGGGTACCACTCAGCGCAAGGCGGTTTTTACTATTGAGCAAAAGGGAAGCCTTGGCTACCTGCGACTGCGGATTTTTGATAGACTGCGACTCGTCAAGCACCACATAATCAAAGTTTATCTCTTTGAACATTTTGATGTCGCTGCGCATGGTGCCATAGGTGGTAATGATGACATCATATTCATCAAACATCTGCGCGCTCACAGCACGCTTGGGCCCGTGGTGTATAAACTTTGTGATAGTAGGGGTAAACTTGTTTATTTCATTTTCCCAGTTAAACATAAGTGTGGTTGGGCACACCACCAGGTATTTGGGTTTGTCGTGGGTATTTTTATAATGTTGGAAGAATGTGAGTGTTTGTATCGTTTTACCCAAACCCATGTCATCAGCCAGTATGCCGCCCCAGCCGGCCTCATTAAGGAACTTCAGCCACTGGAAACCCGCGAGCTGGTAAGGGCGCAGCACGGCTTCAAGATACTCTGGCGGCTTTATAGCACTGTAGTCATTGTCTAATATGTTCTCCAGCTTTTCCTTCTTTATTTCGAGCTCCTGCAGCAGCGCCTCTTCATCAATCTCGCTGAGCAACTCATCAAGCACGCTGAAGTGGAATTTTTTAAGTCTTATTTTGTTGCCTCGTGTCTCACCTACTTTTAAAAGCAGGCTGTATTTTTTAAGCCAGTCCTCAGGCAGCATACCTATTGAGCCATCACCAAGGCGCACGAAGTTTTGCTTTTGCGCCAGCGCCTTCTTTACATCAATAATACTCACGGACTGATCGCCAAATTTCAGGTCAACCGTGGTATCGAACCAGTCAACTCCGCTGACCACCTGCACTATAGTTTCCGCCTTGTGTACGTTCACACGGAGGTTTTTTAACCGGTCAAACCCACGCAGTTCTACACCCCACTCTTTAGCCTGCTCCGTAAACCTGAAAAACCAGTTATTGGAAAGTACTGCATGGCCTGGAAGGTGGTAGTAATGTTCCTTTTTATTGTATTGTATGTCGCTGTGCAGGGTTTTGAGCTGCTCTAAAAATTCAAGCTCGGCTTCCTCATTACGCTGCACTATCTTCACTATGCCTTTATGTGGCTGCACCACTTCACCCAGGTATTCCGGGTTTATCTCCACACCATCGTAAGCAAAAACAGGCTGTATAATAAACGTATTTTCTCTCTCCTGCAGATAGATAATATTTACCGGTTTCACTTTCTCCACCCGCTCAATAAGTTCCTCTGAAAAGTGCACATGTACAAGCTTGGTCCATGGCATTATCTTAGTCACCAGGAAGTCTTCCCAGGCTTTCTTACCAATTTCTATTACGCCGGAAGGATGAAAAGTTTCAGCCAACGCCAGTTCCTTCAGGTTGGCGATGCTGTATAATTTGTGTTCATAGAGGACAAGAGCCGCATTTATTACTTTTACTTTCTTATAGTCAACGGCCGTGTTCTCAATAATCCATTCCAGGTTCACCGCGTAGCCCTTGGTTTTCTTTTTTACTTCAAGCTGCGGGTGAATGGTGGTATCAGCAAAAGCAATCTCCAGGAGCGAGGCTGATGATAATGCTTTGCTTGGCTTTTGCTCATACAGCAAAGGATAGGAGGCATAGCGCGCCAGCATTTTCTGGTACTTAGGTAAGAGGTATTCCCAAAGCTGCTCTTTTACATCAGGCGGCGGCTCAGAGGCCAGCACACTTTCCTGCTCCGGCAAAAAATCGCCGAACGGAAGATTCTTCTTCAGGTATTCTATCAGCTTATCGGGCATCAACTTGCGGGCCGCATCCAGCAAATCCCTTTCCGGCTCCCTGAAGCGCATGGGGCTTATGTACTGCGTAAGCTCCAGTTTTTCAAGTTTACTTATATAGTTTTCGCCTTCTTCATCGGTTAGTCCCTCAATGAGCATTACATCAACATAGGGGAAGTTAGTTAATGATGTATCCAGCACCATGCCAAGCCTTTTCTGCTCCTGTGCCAACACTGGTATCTCTACCTGTGGCGCCACTACAGGCTTCGGCGGCGCGCCTGCCAGGGAAATTTTCTTAATACTTGTATCAAGTACTCTGAGAAATGGCTTACCGTTTTCATAAGTGAAGGTAAACTTGCCTTTCAGATTGTCATCAAGGCTGTAGCCATATTGCTCCAGCAGCTTGTTCTTCTGCACGTCCCAGTTCTGCATGGCCTGGAAGTACTGCGGGCCATGCTTTTTGAGCAATTGCACAAAAAGCGTCGCCTTATGTATACACAACGGAAACCTCGACTCACCGCAACTGCAGCACGTATCGAAATAGCGTTCTTCGTTTTGTTTGATGATTACATGGAATACCTGAGTACCCTCAGTAATATCACCTTCAATTTTATCAGTTTTACCCAGCTTTACTACGCAACGTCCTTCGGAGACCCAGTCTTCGGCCAGGTCAATAACGTCAGGTGCTGTAAAAATCTGGAGTACCTGCCTGCTTACCTGCCGCATACGTACAATAGTATGCTTCTGGTCATAGCTCACCTCGGTATTTTCAAAAAACCCGCTTTGTATTATGTCATTCAACTGGAACAGGCCTGCCACTTCGTGGCGGCAAATTTCGCCCATGTTATAAGGACACTGGCAGCGCACAGAAAGGTCTTCGGTGGTAATAAATTTATTAATGGTAACTGTATAGTAGTTCTGGTACAGATCATTACGTACTCTAAAGCGGACCTGCTCTATAACGTGATCCACATCAAGCAACTGCACGCCGGAGGAGTAAAAAATCTTTTTCCCACGGCGAACGACCTCTTCAGTACCATGATTGTAAACAAACTTCAGGATTGCGGGTAGCGACATTAAACGAAATTGCCCGTTTCAGAAATGGCAATCTGCGAAAGTACCGAAAATTTCGCCTTGGCGGGCAGTTTATGATTTTAAAAGTGTGTTAAGGGAAGATTTCTGAATCAGAATTTTTAGATTTTTGAACACGAATAAGGGATTGTGTCCTGTCAGTCGATTGGGTTTAGGCGGGCTTGGAAACCCGCTCATTTGTTCAGACATTAGATCGTTGCGCTACCTCTCGCACCAGTGGGGGAAAATAAATATTGACGTAACAAGTTGCGCGATCTAATTTCCTAACATCCAATTGTTTCATCTCAACTACTTTACCACTTCACCATCCGCCATCTCTATTATCCGGTCTGACTTTTGGGCAAAATCTTCATCATGGGTGACGGCAATTATGGTTTGGTGGTATTCTTTGGTGAGGCGCTGGAAAAGATCAAACACAATGCCGGTGTTTTTGGAGTCGAGATTGCCGGTGGGTTCGTCGCCCATTATTATGGCAGGGTCATTAATAAGGGAGCGGGCTATGGCTACCCGCTGCTGCTGGCCACCGCTGAGCTTATTGGCGCTTTTAAGGGCAAGGTCTTCCACACCAAACATCTTCAGTTTTTCATATGCCTTTTGTTCTACTTCCTTATAAGATAGCCTGCCAAGGCGCAGACCTGGAATCATTACATTTTTCAGACAGCTAAAATCAGGAAGCAGGTAATGAAACTGGAAGACGAAACCAATTGATGAGTTGCGGATAAACGCGAGTTCATTCAGCGACTTACCGGTTACATTGACGCCATTTATTTCAAGCTTGCCTTCATAGTCAGTATCCATAGTGCTGAGTATGTAAAGCAATGTTGACTTACCACAGCCTGACTTGCCCACAATGGACACAAACTCGCCCCTGCTCACCTCAAGATCAATATTTTTCAGTACCGGAAAAGTTACCGGGTCATGGAAGTACTTGGTTATTCCGCCCGCTTTTAATGCTATCTCTGCCATTATCCTCTTATTATTGTTACAGGGTCAACTTTTGAGGCTTTTCTCGCCGGAAAATAGCCCGCCGCTATGGTGGTGATTACTCCGAATATCACCGCTTCAACGTAATGCGGCACGTAGAAAGACATAGGCAAGTACTTAAGCGTACCCGCGCCAATATAAATACGGGACACCATAAAGGTGATGCTGAAACCAAATATGATACCCACTACCGCGCCAATGAGGCCTATATAAACCGCCTGTTGCAGGAAGATACTTATAACAGCAGGGCCCGAAAAACCGGTCGCCTTGAGTATGGCTATCTCCTTTATTTTTTCATAGATAGTCATATTCAAAATATTGTAAATTCCGAACCCGGCCACAAGCAATATAACGCCTATTACTGAGTTGAGAATGATTGCCCTTATCTTGAAAGCCGCCTTCAACTGTTCATTACTCTGCACCCAGTCCTCAGCCTTGTAGCCTGTTATTATCTCCAGGTCACGGGCTACCTTTGGCGCGTTGTTGTAGTCAGCAAGGTTTATTTTTATATCGGTTACATAGCTGCGGTCTTTGCCTAAAAGGTTTTGCGCCTGTACTATATTGGCGTAAGACCGCGTTTCATCAATCTGTTTTATGGTAGTGGCATAGATACCCACCACACGCATCACCACCGGGTTTCCGGTTACCGCCCTTACCGTAATATTGTCCCCCACATGCAGGCTCAGCTTGTCAGCAATGCCCTTGCCTATCAGCAAACCGTTATTTACCCTGTTGAGGTCATGCAGATTGCCAGCCACCATATTGGTTTGCACATCAAACATTTTATCTTCTTCATCAATGCTTACACCAGCTACATTACCGTTAAGCGTTACGCTGCCGCTACTGTACATTACCTGCGCGCTTACCTGGGGTGTCACTGCCACCACCTGCTTATTTTTCTTAATGTTATTTATAATACCATAGGGGTTATTAAGACCCAATGTCTGCTTTAACTGCTTCGGGTTGGTGAGTATTTTTACTGAACTGTCTTGCAGAAAGGAGGTAAGCATGTGCGTATCGGCCACTTTGTTCTCGCTGTAGAGTCTTATATGCGCAGTACTGCTGAATGACGCTTTTTCAAAATAGTCGTTGGTGCCCTTCATCAGCGACTGCATAAATATGAACATGGAAATGCCAAACATTACTCCCAGCGAAGCGACTATAGTCTGCTTTTTACGGGAAGCCAGGTAGGTAAAGGCTATTTCTGTATTTACACTGATTTTCATTTGTTTTTTTTAGTAACGGGAAGCTAAGACTTTAACAGGGTGGTGATTAAAACCCCTATTTCAGTTTTACCAACTTGTCAGCCGCAGTAACGCCGCTCAATACTTCTATCCATTCATCAGAAACTATGCCGGTTGTAATGTTTACGGTATCAATTTTTTTGCCCTTCTGCACTTGCACCTTATTACCGGCCAAAACATACACATGTGGTATCAGTAACGCATTCTTTTTTTTGCCGGTAACAATATTGGCCTGCAGCTGTGTACCGGGTATAAGGCCGGGCACCTCATCAGTAAACCGCGCCTCTACTCTGTAAGACTGGCTGCTTTCATTGAAGTGAGGGTATATCTTACTTACATGGGCCTCGTAGCTTTTATTTTTTCGAGTATTGAGTTCCACCAGTACCTGCTGGCCAGCCTGCACTTTCGCAATGCTCCCCTCATCAATATCCAGGTTAATGACGATAGAGTCAGGATTGCCTATCTGCGCTACCTGCTCCCCTTTGCGCACCAGGTCGCCCTGCTTTTTAAATATCTGGTACACCTTGCCGTTACCAATGGCCAACAGATTGTAAAACTGGTTGCCCGCCTTCACGTTCTCCAGCTGGGCACGGCTGTTGGCGAGATCCTGTTTTACTTTGTTAGCGGCAGCCTTGTAGCTCTCGCGCAATGCATTATAGCTGCTGGTTGAAGACTCGTAGGCAAGTTTGGCATTATCCACATCCTGCCGGGAAACGGAGCGCGTGGTGTACAAACGCTCAAACCGGTTGAGCGTGACCGAATCGGTGCTTTTCTTTGCGGCGGCAGCCTCTATTTGCGCCTTTATCTGCAACAACTGCGGTGAGCCGGCGTCAGCATTTATAGCGGCATAGGTTACATTAGTAGCGGCAATAGCAACTTGCGTATTCTGCTGCCGGTTATCTAAAACGAACAACAACTGGCCGTCTTTCACCTTGTCGTTTTCCGTTACCATGCTTTTGGTAATAAAACCATCAGACATAGACGTGAGTATGTAAGCATCTTTAGGTTCTATGCTGCCTGATGCGAATACAGCCTCGGTTATGGCCGAAACTTTGGGCGACACCTCATCATACTTCGGCTTGCAGGAGGCGGCAAAAAGTATTGCAATAAATACAAGGGGCAGTTCTTTTGTGTTCATCTTCAATTTATTTTCCTGAATTAAAACGTATTGGGTGTGTATCAATATTAACGTGCAACCGCAGCACTACCGCTGCCTTATCCGCAGCACGTATACCTGCACCAGGGCATCAGAAAGGCTGTTGAGGTACTGGTTTTGGTAGTTGATATAGTCAGCGAAGGCATTCAGCCTGTCATCAAGCGTTGCTATCCCGGCGTCATACCGCTCTGAAATGTGGCGATAATTATCAAGCGAAAGTGCCATGATGTTATAACCCTGCGCTGCCAGTGCCTGGGTGCGGCGGTAAGCCAGCCGGAGGTTGTCATCATTAATGGCTGATTGCTTCTGCGCATTGTCATACTGCAGCTTGCTTTCATACCAGCCAATTTTATTCTGCCTCGCCTGTAGCCAGCGGGTGCCACCCGCAAACAAATTCCATGATGCCCTAAACGATAAAAAGCTGGCCGGGTACCACGGCACATTTCCCCCGAACGGTTCAAAACTATTGTCATTGCGCTGTGTGGTATTACTGTAGGCAATGGAGACCAGCGGAATATAAGCGGCATTACTCACCTTGTACCTGCCCAGTGCAACCTTAGCCTGGTAGTAAGCCTGCTTTACCGAAGGGTCTTCAGTAAAGGACATATTTTCATCAGCCGAAATTTTCATATTCAAGTCCCCGGACAATGACACCGATTCTGTGATACCAAAGTTGAGCAATCCCTTCAGGTTATTAAGGGCGGTGGCGGCCTGGTAGGTGGCATTGGTGAGTGCCTGCTCTGCTCTTGACCTATTTATTTTGGCGAGATCAACATTTGATTCATTTACTAACCCTTCTTCATATTTGTGTTGTACGCTCAGGTACACCGAATCGGTAATGCTCATGCTACGGCGGGCAAGCTGCTCCGCTTCTTTCATCAGCAGGTAGGAGTAGTATTGTGCAGCAAGTTGGCGGTAAATAGTTTTACGGGTATTGTCCAGTGATGCCATGCTAAGGGCTTCCGTTTCGCGAGCTACCTGTATATTAAACCAGGTTTGCAGGTTCAGTACATCAAGCTGGGCGGTAGCACCTGCCTGGTAAATGTATTTTTGCCCGAACTGAACAGCCGTTACCTGGCCAACTGTTGCATTGCGGTCAATAATAATACTGGGCAGCAAAGTCGTCTGCAGGTTTATATTGTCTGTGATACTGGCTGATGCGCCCACCTGTGGCAGGAAAGCCATGTAAGATTGTTTACGGCCGGCATTCGCTTTTTCCAGTTCATAAGCGGCATTTCTTATGGTTATATTGTGGGCATCCGCATAGCTCCAAATCTCCTCAACAGAGCTGAAAGTGGTCTGCGCTACGAGTTGCTTCAGGAGCAATAAGCTGAAAAACACAGTAACGAAAACCTTTTTTAGCAACATTCTATTTTCTTTTATTATTATCATTACAGCCATCTTTAACTACTGGCCAGTATTGCTTTCATCCAGACAGGCACGAGTTGTTTTCGCTCTGTCATCAATGCTATAAATTCTTGGTCGCTTACGTGCAGCTTCCTCTTTATCATAGGGCTTGCTATAAAAGGAAAAATTGTCAACCCCAGAAGATTCATAATAATATGTGCAGGCTTCAATGTTACGTTGCCTGCGGCAGCGAATTGCCGCCATTGCTTTACCAGAACAAGTTGTTCTGTATCTAAGGCTGAGGCCACATTATTTAAAAGCTCATCAGGATTGGTGTTGATGATATGCAGCATAAAAACAGGTACGCCGGGGTTGGCTAAAAGCATATCAATGTAATGCGCCACCAGCAACTCTAATTTTTGAGGCAGAGTTGTTGACTCGTCATTAACAATGCCCAGCACATCTTTAATGAACAAGTGCAGGTGTTCCATCATTATAATATTGAACAGTTTCTCCTTGCTCCTAAAGTAGTAGTTGAGCAGTGCCAGGTTGTGGCCTGACTCTTCAGCTATGTCACGGGTGCGGGTTGCAGCATAGCCCTTGCGGGTAAACACCCGCCTGGCTGCCGCCTTTATCTGCTCTTCCGTTGAAGGTATACTCCGCTCCGTCTTATTCTCTTCCTGCATCATAACAATACAGGAGCAAAGGTAGGGTTAAAAAAATGAATTAAACAAGTGATTAAAACTATTTTTTAAAAAGGAAAGGGTGTTTTTAAACGTGTTTCCCAGAGCTATGCCACACAACAATTGAACGCCAAGACCATCAGGAGCATAAATGTCCAACAGGCAGATTATTGTTTTGTTCCAATATACAAGATAATACTATAATTTTCTGTGATATTCGGTGTTCACCCCGAGCGAGGTTTATTGTAACATTCGGATATCCAAAAGTGTCCTACATTGCTACCAAGCGGTAATTAAAAATACTTTTTTATGCTATCCATGCAAACAAATTTATAGCTTGTGTTTTTGTCATAACTACAAAGCTTCGTATTCCAAACAAAGTTGCATATGGCCTAAAGTGAGATTTATAAGCTGACTGAACACTAGATAGGTATGTAAGATCAGAATCGGTCCAGTTAATTATAGACAACAGCTTTATTGTAGTACTATTACTAATATTAAAAGGAATGCATCTCTGAATATTAACCGAATATGGCTTGTTCAATAATACAGAAATAATCATACTGTCTAACGACTTTTCAAATAAAACTCTAATTCTGGCGTTTGTAATGTCGTTTTTTAGTTTTTCAACATATTCGGCAGAAAATTTTGCATCTCTTTCTTCATTAAGAATACCATCACCCCAATCTTTTAATTCAATTAGGTATAAAGTATCATTATGTTGGTCATACCAACATGCATCCATCTCCCTGAAATTGCTTTGTATTTGCAGGTAACCATTGCAATCCTGAAACCTGAAATAGTTATTATCCGGAAAATTCAAAGTGATTCCGCTTTCTTCCACTTGCATATATGTTTAGTGCTGCAAATCCACAGCTATTTCTTGGTCGAACATCTTTATTGTTTCGCTAATAATAGAATTATCTGGTAATACACCATCTTTCAAACTATGAAATGAACTTTCAATTTGATTGCCCGGCGTTCTTTCCAAATTCCAACAGATTGTATCAATGCTATCTCTCCTGGAACAAATAGCAAGTTGTTTAATAACAAAATAGCTATGAGTTGCAATAAATATTTGAACTCCCGCTTTACTCATTGCCACCAACATTTCAACCATTTGTCGTATCGCATCGGGATGCAACGCTGTTTCAGGTTCATCCATAAACAAAACAGTTCCCTTACCGATCTGTCTGTTTGTAATTAACGTTGTTAAAATACCTATTTTTTTTTATTCCTTCAGCGGTTTGTTGCATCGCAAACTGTTGATTGCCTTTTTAAAAAGTGAAAGGTTGATCACTTTGACCAGTCTGTTCAATTTTCCCTTCAAACAAGGCTTCCAGCGATCTATTAACCTGGCTCAACTCAGCGGCAACCCTCCCCTTGGTAGCAGGTATATCAAGGGACCTGATCAAGTCCAGGTAGGTGTCATCAAAACCAACACCATAAAACTTATCCCTTATATTTCTTATGTCAGAAAAGGCTGTCAACACTTCCTTTGCAGGAACAAACAAAGCATTGACTGAGTCAGGAGGTATTGGATCCACATGGTCAATGCAGGTTGTTATTGTTTTTTCTGTCCTTTCTCCAAAAGAATAATAAACAGGTTGTGTGTATTTCCCGTTGTTTGCCTTGATAGTAGCGTTTACATCCAGCCTTTCTTTACTGCCTTTTTGAACTAAATCACCTAAACCATTTTTTCTTGGCATGAAGGTATCGCTCAATTTTTCAGCAAGTTCTTTTTTGAATGAAACCTCAGAATTTTCGCTTTTCAAACTGTAAATTTCAAGTGATTTCACAGTAGCGTAAAGCAGCTTTAATAAACCGGTTTTACCTGTGTCATTTCTTCCAATGATAACGTTTATTGCGGGAATATCTTTGAGACTCAATTCAGAATGAGCCATAAAATTTTTTATCGTTACTGATGTTATCATTTCCCTTAAGTTAAATATGCGAATTTACACCTTTATTGCCATGCCTTGCCATCAAATGTCATTGCTGTTTTCTGCGCACCAGGTGTAAATGAAATTTCTGAGTGCCGGGCGGGCAGGCTTTTTTCGGGTATAAATCTAGATTTACCCCTCCCCTTTATCCAAAGAAAAGCCGAAGGAGGAGCCGACGCCGGGTTTGCTTCTTACGTTTACGGTGTGTCCGTGGGCCTCTACTATGTGCTTTACTATAGCGAGGCCGAGGCCGGTGCCGCCAATAGCGCGGGCGCGGCTACGGTCGGCCCGGTAAAAGCGCTCAAAGATGCGGGGAAGGTGGGTTTCTGACATGCCGGGGCCGTCGTCTGATATTTCTATGTAGATGCTCTTGTCATCAACCACATAGCAGCCGGCGGTTATGGTGCCGCCATCATTGCCATATTTGAGGGCATTTTCTATGAGGTTCACCAGCACCTGCTTTATTTTCTGCTCATCGGCATAGACCAGTATAGGGCGCTCAGTGCCTTTTTTAAAAAGCATGTGTATCTCGCGCTCTTTCGCTTTAAGCAAAAACTCTTCATATACATCACTGATGAGTTCTTGTATTACAAAAGATTGCTGTATAATAGGGATTTTACCTGATTCAAGTTTTGATATTTCATCAAGATCATCAACCAGCCTCACCAGGCGGTCAATGCTGCGGTTAGCATTAGAGAGGAACTTACGGTTTACATTTTCGTCTTCAAGCGCACCATTAAGTAAAGTATCTACATACCCCTGTACCGAAAATATGGGGGTGCGCAACTCGTGGGCCAGGTTCATCAAAAATTCCTTTCTGAACTTTTCGTTATCCTGGAGTTTCTCAATTTCCATTTTGCGGCGCAACGCCCACTTGGCAACGTCTTCACTTACCTGTTCTATTGACTTTTGCGGAAGTATGTGCTGATAGAAAATCTCTTCTTTCTTGCTCGCCTTGGTCTGGTAAATAAACTTATATATCAGCTTTATTTTCCTGTAGATAAACCGCTGCAGGGTGTAGTAATAGATGCTGTAAATAATAATGAATGTTACGAAAAATACAAGAACCGACGTGTACCACTTCGGTTGCACTAACAGACTGAGTACCGCATTGATGACAGAAATAGCCAATGCTGTAAAGAATGATAACGAGCGGGGAGTAATATTTTTTGTATCAAGGAGCGACATGGCACTAAGCTAAGCCATTTCAAACTTATATCCCACTCCTTTAACAGTTGTTATCAGGTCAATGCCTGCCTTCTGCCTTATTTTACGGATATGCACATCAATAGTCCGGTCGCCAACTATTACATCGGTTCCCCAAACGCGCTGCAAAATTTCGTTCCGCAAAAACACCCTGCCTGGCCTTGACGCCAACAGTGAGAGCAACTCAAATTCCTTCTTTGCAAGCAGTATTTCCGCGCCTTTGTAGTAAACGGTGAACTTGGTTTTGTTTATTTCAAGGTCGCCGAAGGTTACTTTCTGCTCTTCCTCTTCATCTTTACGGAAACGGCGCAGTGCAGAACCTATACGGGTGGCGAGCAGTTCAGCCTTGATAGGCTTGGTTATAAAATCGTCAGCACCTACCTTCAGACCCTCTATTTCATACCGCTCATCATTGAGCGCCGTGAGAAAAATGATGGCGGTATCTTTAAATTCAGGTTCAGCGCGCAATTCCTTTATGGTTTGCATCCCGTCCTTATTGGGCATCATCATATCCAGCAAAATAAGATCAGGTCTAAAATCTTTAGCCTTACGAATGGCTTCAAAGCCATCAGAAGCCGTAGAGATGAGATACCCTTTATTTTTAAGGTTATAACTTATAAACTCGACTATATCGGGTTCATCATCAACAATAAGTATCTTACCAGGAAACACTTCCATATTTTACACTTAAATCTATGGCAATATTAGACTACGGTGGGTGAACAAAAAAAAGAAAGGCATTATGTAATTGTTAAGTAAAGGTTTTAACCAGTACAACAATTACATAATGCATTAAATTTCACCGAATTATATATTAATTCAACAACTTTACTATTTCAGATTTACCGTACCTGAACCTACTTTATAGCCTTCGCTGTATACTTCTATAAGGTAATTGCCTTTAGGGTATTCTTCATCCTGCCTCCAGTCTACAGATATATCGTTCACTTTCTGTTCTTTAATCAATGCAACCTCCTTCTGAATAGAATAGCTCAGCTGGTCACCCTTACCAGTTACCATCATACCTGATGAATTAGCCGCACTGCGAAGCATAGTACCGTCTGGCGCAAGAAGGCGGAGATATATTTGCTTGGTTCCGCTTTCGGCTATCCGGTTTTCATCAATATCAAATATTATACGAAGTACATCGGCTTTTTTAGCTTTTGACGTACCCACTTCCTTGCCGTTCTTCTTTATTTGAAGGGCAACCATCCGCATGTTTGACGCATGCAACACTGAAGCTATCTTCTTAATAGCTATATTCTGTGTCACGGCTGAGTCCCGCTCCTTCGCAAGCATGCCATTTTTATGGGTAAGCATTGTATTCTCTTTCTCCAACTCCGCTATTCTCGCCTCGTATTGGGTTGTTTTGTCAGTAAGAGAGTTAATCATTTCCCTTGCTTTCTTCATTTCGTCAACACTGGCTTTCTTATTGCCTAGCAGACTCCGTATTTTCCGCTGTAAGGCAACTATCTCTTCCTTGTCTTTTTGCAGGCTGCTGTCCATCTTTGAGTTGAGAGAAACAAGCTGGTCTATTTTGGCTGATGCGGCGTCAAAGTCAGACTGTAACGATGCACGGTCACTTTTCACGGAGTCAAGCTGTTTTTCGGTCTGATCCTTTTCTGTGCGTGTCTTCTGGTTGCTCCAGAACAAAAAAGCGCAGCCAATTAACAGCAGCAAGATGACAACCCAATAAATGACAGGACTTTTCTTTCTATCTTCGTTATTAGTTTCAGAAGATGTTTGATCAAACTGGCTCATAATTATACCTTTGTTTTGAAATCCGTATTTAAATTTGCTACAAATATAATATGGATAAACTGGAATGGAGCAACTAAACGGAATTTTGTTTATAGATATTGAAACCGTGCCAATAGAGCGCGGGTACGAATTGCTGACACCGGGCATGCAAAAAGAATGGACGAAAAAAGCCAGGCTTATTAAAGGCAATATTGACCCAAACACTGAGCCAGCAACGCTTTTCAGCGAAAAGGCCGGTGTATATTCTGAATTTGCCAAGGTCGTCTGCATCTGTATCGGGAGCCTGCATAAGAAGGATGGGCATTGGACAATGCGGCTGAAATCGCTTACCGGCGATGACGAAAAGGTTTTGTTAAATGATTTTTGTAACCTTATTGAGCGCTTTGGCGCGTTGCACAAGGACTTCAGGTTTTGCGGCCATAACATAAAAGAATTCGACATACCATTTATTTGCAGGCGAATGGTTATCACCGGTGTAACCTTACCTGCCTGTATGATGCACTATGGAAAAAAACCATGGGAGGTAACGCACCTGGATACGCTGGAGCTATGGAAATTCGGGGACTATAAAAATTTCACCTCGCTATCCCTGCTCGCCGAAGTTTTAGGCATACCTTCGCCAAAAGGTGATATTGACGGCAGCCAGGTGGCCGGTGTGTATTATAACGACAATGACCTGGCACGGATAGGGCGCTACTGCCTGCAGGATGTACTCACTTCAGCCCGGGTGTACCTGAGGCTGGCGGGTATACCCCACGTGAACCCTGATCCAATATATGTTGATGATTAGTTTTATTTATTTGTACCTGAATGAATGCTGAATATTTAAAAATAATACAAGCACTGAAAACGCGCCAGTTCGCTCCCGTCTATGTAATTGACGGGGAGGAAGCCTATTATATAGACCGCCTTACAGAGATTTTTGAAAATAACATAGTTACACCCGCTGAGCGTGACTTTAACCTTATAACCCTGTATGGCAAAGATGTGCAGTGGGCTGATGTCATTAACGCCTGCCGCAGGTTCCCCATGTTTGCTGAAAAACAGGTGGTGATACTGAAGGACGCAGCACAACTGAGCGGCCTGCCTGAACTCATCAATTACTTTGAAAAGCCGATGCCAACAACCGTGCTCCTTATTGAACACCGGTTTAAAAAAATAGATGGGAAAACGAAGTTCGGGAAGGCGGCAAAAGAAAAAACAGTTTACTATACCTCTGAGAAAATAAAGGATGAGAAAATGCCCGGCTGGATACGGGACTATGGCAAAAGCATCGGTTTCCAGGTTGGTGAAAAAGTATCAGAAGTACTGACATCATACCTTGGTAACGACCTGCAGAAAATAGTGAATGAAATAGAGAAGGTACGCATCAATATACCAAATGAAAAGGAACTGACAGAAGACCACATTAAAAAATATATAGGCGTAAGCAGGGACTATAATATATTTGATCTGCCGGTAGTACTGACGGGCGGCGACAGGGAGAAGTTCTATAAAATGCTTTCCTACTTTCTTTCAACGCCAAAAGCTTCGCCTATGGTGTTGATGGTGACATCGTTTTACGGGCACTTCAGCAAGTTGTACATGGCTAATTTTTTGATAGGCAAGCCGGAAAAAGATATTTCCGCCGCCCTTGGCGCATGGAAAAGCCGGGAATATATGGCGGCTACAGGCCAATGGCCACTGCCACGTGTGGAACGCGCGCTGCTGATACTGGCCAAATACAGTACCATGGCTGTGGGCATAGAAAGCAGTGCTGATGACCGCGAACTGCTAAAAGAAATGATGGGTCAACTGCTTATGTAAGCACCGGGTTCGCTATTCGTCAAGAAGAAAATGGTAATCAGCCGCATAGCGGGCCACAACATTTTTATCTATTACCTCTTCCTCATCAATTCTACCCAACATTCGGTAACCGGTTTCTGAAAGGATTATTTCCTCAGTACCCTCCATTGGTTCTCCATTAAATATAATTCCTTTTACTTTTACGTTGTGGTGTTTCAAGGCCATAGCGGAAAGCAGTGTATGGTTAATGCTGCCCAGGTAGTTGCGGCTGACCAGTACCACTTCAACGTCCAGCGTTTTTACAAGGTCTATCACAAAAGTGTTGTCATTGAGCGGAGACATAAGGCCACCGGCGCCTTCAACTATCAATCTATTGGTGGTAGCGGGGCAGGTAAAATCACTGAGAGTGATGCCAAGCCCGTCACGCCTGGCCGCAACATGGGGCGACATAGGGATAGAAAGGCGAAATTGCTCTGGGTGAAACTTTGATTTTGTATTGGTTACCAGTCCCTGTACCTTCATGGTATCACTGTTATCAAGGTCACCGGCCTGCACTGGCTTCCAGTAGTCCGCTTCAAGTGCCTCCACCAGTATCGCTGCTACCAACGTCTTGCCAGCATTAGTATCTATGCCGGCCACAAATATTTTCTTCATAAAATTTACTCCTTTATTCCGTACTCCTTTATCTTTCTGTACAACGTGCGTTCTGAAATTCCTAACTCAGTAGCAGCGTCTTTTCTCCTGCTTTTATGTTTCTTCAGAGCCTTTGTAATAAACTCTTTTTCCCTGTCAGCCAGCGATAATGTTTCTTCCAATACTTCGTGCTGGGAATGGGTGTTATTTTCAAGGAGAATGGGCGTGTTACTGGTGTAGTTGTTTACTGGTGCCGGCTCAGGCTCGGTATACATCTTTACTACGCTTTTAGCGGATGGGTCAGGTGGCGTGTAGTCCTGGTTGTTGGCCACATCAAAAATCATCTGCTTGAGGTCATTCATATCCTTCTTCATATCGAAGAAGAGCTTGTATAATATATCGCGCTCACTGTTAAAGTCAGGGTTGCCGCGCTGCCCCATAGCGCCCGAAGACGGTATTAATGCAAGGCTGCGCGAGTTATCGTTCTGAGGAAGAAACTGCTGCAATACTTCGGCGTTAATTTGTTTATTGGTAGAAAGTACTGATATCTGCTCCGCAGCGTTCTTCAGCTCGCGCACATTTCCCCGCCACGGGTAGTTGATCAGTAACTGCATGGCCACCACATCAAGCTGGATGGAAGTTGTTTTGTACCGCTCGGCGAAATCAGCCGCGAATTTTCGGAAAAGTAACGGCACGTCTTCTTTGCGGTCACGCAGGGCGGGTACTCTTATCGGTACAGTACTGAGCCTGTAGTACAGGTCTTCCCTAAATTTGTGCTGACTTGTATATTCTAATAAATCACGGTTGGTAGCGGCTATCACTCTTACGTCGGTCTTCTGCACTTTTGATGAGCCTACCCTTATAAATTCTCCGGTCTCCAGCACACGGAGCAGGCGCGCCTGCGTGCCCAGCGGCATTTCGCCTATCTCATCAAGAAAAATGGTACCTCCGTTCACAGTCTCGAAATAGCCCTTTCGGCTGTCAACGGCACCCGTAAAAGAGCCCTTTTCATGGCCAAACAATTCGCTGTCAATAGTTCCTTCAGGTATGGCGCCACAGTTCACTGCAATAAACGGATTATGCTTCCGCGGCGAAAGGGTATGTATTATATTAGAAAAAACTTCTTTACCCACCCCACTTTCGCCCACTATTAAAACTGAAAGATCAGTATTAGCCACCTGTACGGCTGTATTAAGGGCATGGTTAAGTGCGGGAGCATTACCAATAATAGCAAACCTGTTTTTGATGCTTTGAATATCCATTAAAATAAATTAAACAATAGTCAGGCCCCGCGAAAAAATTGACCCATTACTCAATTTGTCAAAACGGCGCTTATTGTGCCAAAATTACTGCTTTTGCAGCAAAAACATATTTTGCCGCTATAAAATTTTACCTTGTATCGCCTGGTACGCTTTAAAGAGGGAGTATGTGGAACGTTGACTTTTAGTCTTTTGTCAAAAGCAGTGACAGATTATTACTGGTGAGCGGCTTATTTAAAAATTGCTTAATACTATGGTAGTTGTGTACCCTGTTGAGGTCATCATCATTAATAGAAGACGATATGATATATATGCTGTATTTGCTGGTAATACTGAGCGGCAGCTTCTCAAATGCCTCCACAAACTGGAAGCCATTCATTACAGGCATTTGTATATCCACTAATATTATAGTAGGATACGGATACTTGATCTCATTGGTAATTAAGAACGCCAGCGCCTCCGTCGCCTGCTGAAAGGAAATAACGGATTCGCACTTGCCGGTGTTCTTAATTATCTTCTCGGCGATAAAACAATCAAGTTTACTATCGTCAATTACTATAAAGTGCTGTTTCTTGTTTTGAAGCATTTGTTCTTCCCGGTATGGTTACTTTAAAAGTTGTTCCTTCATCTATTACTGACTGCACTTCAATAGTGCCGTTTAATTTATTGAGGGCATCTTTCACATTATACAATCCAAAACCAGAGCCAATATCCTGCGAAGTAGCCCTGAAAAACATGGTAAATATATCTTCTATATGTTCCTGCTGAATGCCTATACCATTATCTTTTACAATAATAGTGACTATATTATGCTCAGTTCCAATAGACACATCAACAAATTTGTTGGGCTCTGCCTTTCGCTGGTATTTGAATGCATTAGAGAACAGATTATTCAATATAATTTTTACTGATACTTTATCAGTCATAAATAAGCCTGGCTGACTTACCCTCACGTTAAATTTAATATTCTCCATGCTCCCTGCAATGCGGAAGAGTGCAGCTATGTCATTAACTACTTCACTAAACTGAATCTCCTCAAAAACCAGCTTTCCCCGTTTCAGGTTATAATACTCATGCAGGCTGGTAATATAATCATCAAGCTTGTGCAAAGCAACACCCATCATCGATTGTATTTCTTTCACCTCATTTAAGTCGTCAATGGTTTTTGCTATATCAAGTGCGCCAAGCACACTTAGCAGCGGCCCTCTGAGGTCATGGGTTACGCTATAGGCAAACTTACCCAGCTCATCGTAAGCTGACTGCAATTCCACATTTTTACTGGCAAGCTGTGATGTGGTGAGGAAAAATTTATTTCCTTCCTCTATAGCTGATTTTATATCGGTATCAGTCCATGGCTTTTTTATATATCTGTAAATATGCCCCCTGTTAATACCCTCTATAACCGATTCAATATCAGTATAACCGGTAATAAGCATCCTGATAGGTTCAGGAAACTTTATCCGCATTTCTTCAAAAAACTGTACGCCTGTTTTATCAGGCATGCGCTGGTCACACAAGATAATTCTTATATCAGGATGCTCATTTAAAAAATTATGCGCCTGCTGGGTAGTTGCAGCCGTTAATATAGAATAGTCAAACCTGAAGGTCGCTTTAAACCCATTCAGGTTATTCTGTTCATCATCTATATATAGGATTTTAATTTTTTCCATGACATATTTTTATATTATTTTTGCACTAGTGGCAGCTTTATTGTAAACTTGCTGCCTAAGCCGAGCTGTGATTCTATCAGCACCTGTCCACTATGTTTATTTATTGTATTGTACGCTATTGAAAGCCCGAGGCCTGTACCTTCTCCCACATCCTTAGTGGTAAAGAATGGTTCAAAAAGTCTCTTTTTGGTGCTTTCATCCATCCCTGTACCGTTATCAGCTATTGAGATAAAAACGCAGTCTGTTTCAGTGCCGGTCGTTATGTGCAGTTCACCACCCTCCTTTTCCCCGTATTTTTTCCTTACAGCATATATGCCATTGGAAATCATATTTAAAAATACCTGATTTAGCTTGCCGGGGTAACACTCAATGAGCGGCAGGTTTCCATAATGCTTTATTACTTTTATCTGGTTATTAAGCATATTATTTGTGATAATAAGCGTTGAATCCATGCCTTCATTAATGTCCGCTTTCTTCAGGTCATCTTCATCAAGCCTGGAGAAAATGCGCAGCCCCTTTACTATTTCTGCGGTTCTTGAGGCTCCGTCGCTTATACCGCTGAGTAATTGCTCAATTTCTTCCTTTAAATAATCGTAGTCAATTTCCGCCTTGTAATTTAATATAACTTTATGGTTTTCAGGAGATTTTTCAATAATTATACGCTCCATTACATCCATAGCCTCCAGCAACATCTTCACATCCCTGTTAAGCGGCTTCACATTAGAGGTAACAAAGTTTATCGGGTTATTGATTTCATGGGCAATACCCGCAGTAAGCTGACCTAAAGAAGCCATTTTTTCAGACTCCACAAGTTGCGCTTCCGCATCCTTAAGTTCTTCCATCGCTTTGTTCAGTCCGTCATTTGATAAGCGCAGCTCATGTGTTCTTTCGTTCACCTTTTTCTCCAGCATCACATTTTGCCCGCGCACAATATGCTCATTTTCCTTTAATGCTTCCATGGCGTGCTTTTGCGACTCTTCCTTCTCCATTCTGAAAAGATTTATTTTATCAGCGAGAGCGAATGACAGCAATACCACTTCAATGGCCGAGCCAATCTGCATGGCATAATAACTAAAGCCATTGTAGGGCACCGCTCCAAAATTGCGCAACACAAAAACTACTACCGCTGCTATAAATATGGTCCAGGCAAGCAGGAATATTTTTGCCGGCCTGTAGCCCTTAAGCGTTATTTTAACTGCGATTATATATACTACAACAGCAAGCAAGGTGACCACCAGCTGCATAATGCCCGTACAAAGCAGGTAATTGCCTGTAAGGCTGAGCGCAAGAATGCCGCAGTACATGATAAGGAAACCGGAAAGAACACGGTACAATACAGGTGTGAAAGTGCGCACCTGCAGAAAGTGATTGATGAATACAATAGCAAATATACCTGATAACGCGGGTACCCATACTACCATAGCATTGGCAAGAAAAAAAGACTGAGGGTACAAGAACCGTGCGGCGTAGCCCTGCAGGCAGGCCTGGGTTAGCCCTGTAAAAAGTATGTACCCAACGTAATATAAATAAGACCTGTCCCTGACCGTAAAGAAAAGGAACAGATTATATAACAACATAACAAGTATAATGCCGGCGTACATGCCAAAAAGCAGGTCTCTGGTAAATATATCTTCCGCTATGGCTTTGAAGGACCCTATAGTAACCGGCAACTGAATTGGCTCTGAGGCACTTACTTTAAACAGGAATGTACGCGCTTCGCCGGGTGGCACCATCAGCCTGAAGATATAATCCTGATGTCTGGTTGGGCGCAAGTAGTAGGGTACAAACTCACCGGTAATAATACTGTCAAAACCACCATCCGGCAAAGCGGTATAAAACCTCACGCTATCTATTGTAGGGTAGCCCAGGTTAAGGGACAGAGTGTTAAGTGAGGTTTTGTTAGCTACAACAAGTTTCACCCAGAAGGGAGTAGGCTTTACCTCAAGGCTTGGCGCTTCAGCCTTGCTTTTGATGTAATTATCAGAATGGAAAGCTTCTGATAAACTGATATTGTTTTTACTGTCATCAAGTATATAAATTCGTTTGCCTACCAGCTCGCTGTTAGCGGCGTTGGCATAAAATATAGTGTCTTGCGCTATAGCGGAGCTGGCAATTAATAGTAAAGCGAGTAATAATATTCTAAATTGGGGCATCATGGACAGTTTTTTATTTCCAGGTCAAAATATAATTCAAAAGGGCCCCGCCGTCCTTCAGCCACAATCATTTGTTTGAGGTTGTTTCTGATCGATAAAATTTCGTATTTCTCCTCCACTGACGCCGTTTCAAGCGTATAGCAGTTACTCAGCAGCATACCGGTTGCCACAAGGTCTTGCTTGGGGTAATAAAATGTGCCGTTATTACCGAGAAATGTAGTTACCCTGAAACCGGCCTTTTCACCCATCTCCACCGTATATGGCGCACAAAGCGCAAACAGGGTTTTTAATTTAAGCTGTGGCGCAATGCAGACCGCGGTTCTTGTAAGGTACACGCTACCAATTCCCAGGCCGGCAATCTCCCTTGAGTTCCAGAGGCCGCACAGCTCTCCCGTGCCTTCAATGGCATAATTTTTCACGGTTTCATGTATCCGGTCATCAATTTCAGTTACAGCTTTTTCTATGGGCAACGGATATTTTCCACCCGCAATCTGCACCCTTGCTCCGCCCAACATTTTACCAGTTTCAGTTGACTCTGCGGCTATTACATAGGTATTAGGGTCATTAAACCACTCTACGTTTGCTGATGTGATCATCGCAATATCAAACACCTTGAGGATCTTCATATGTCCCTCAACGAATTTCATACACGACTCTATCTCATCCATAGCCCTAAATGCACGGATACGTATCATAGTCTGATATTAGGTAAAAAAAGTACTTTTTCTATTTGTTTTCTATATGTTATTGCGGCAGGTTTTTCAGCTATACTCATTCTTACTAAAAAAACTGCCTTACCTCCGTCAACATCTTTAAATACGGCACTGAAATTTTTCCTTTGCAACTCTATCGCCTCTTTTAAATATCCTGGTACATCCTTTAACTGGTTAGTATCAAGATGGGTAAACTGTGTTATGGCGGCCTGTAGCGGTTGTATTGAAATTTCGTGCCGGGTCGCGGTAAGCCACATACGTTGTACCGCTTTGCCCGCTAAGATATAATTTATTGTGGAATAATCAGGCATTGTTATTAAACCAATGGCCGAGGACGTAATTACTTTACTATACGCCAAGTATTCAAGGGCCTGACCGCCCCGCCAATCAGATAGCAACCTCACGACTTCTTGTTTTTTCACCATTCGTAAAGCTATGATTTCAGCATCACTAAGGCTGAGCGAGTCAATATGTACGCCGTCACCGGTTCTCATGCATTCATCGTTGCTCCATCTTATATGATTAAAAAATTCAAAATGCGAAGCCGGAAGTAATAATTTTATCCGGTCCGCCACCCCTGCGACAGCGGCAATGGCCGCAATATCAGCCTCATTACTTTTAATGGCAAGCGTGGCTCCGGGTATGCCCGCCACAGCTTTTCTCATTGCCGTAAACTTGTCTTTGCTTATGTTTCCTTTGCTGCCGGCAGCCCTTACGGTTACCCGGTGATCAATATACTTCGCAAGATCAGCGTGAGGTAAGGGAGCGGATACTTTCGTTCCCTGAATAAACTGAACAACTGCAACCAGTTTTTTTTCTTTAGCAAGCGGCAAAAGTGTCACTTTCACATCTATCATTTCATTGTTCGCTTCCAGTTCCAGGTTTTCTAACGCGGCGCCATTAGCTATCAGGCTGGCACCACTATTGATATCTTCAAATGGCAAAGCCATTTCACAATCTGAGAAAAGGAATAGGCAACCTTTAGCCAGATACCACTTCCAGGGCTGGCTGTTACCCGCCGACGGCGCTTTTGTAGCGGCAGCTATCAGCCTTTCTATTTTCTTCATTTCCGGTTCGTAACCGGTGGGTTTCAGCCTTTCTATTGCCTGCAGCGCTATGCTGCGCATTTCATATTCTTCCAGCAGCAGGCTCTCCTCGGCTGCATATTCCTTTTTAGGCTTTATATCCCGAACCAGGCTTTCCATGTCTATAAAATACCTGCCGGAGTCAGTAATCTGATTGAGGAAAATGCGCCTGCACGTATCGGCCGTTATAGCCCCCCCAAGCGTAACTGCCGTGGCCAGCTGTGGCCAGGTAGTGATAGAATTTCCTATCTCTATCATAGAGGCCCGCATGCGTGAAGACAGCGTTTCCAGGCCTGAGATAGGCAGTATGTAGGCGAGTTTTTCTTCGGGCGTATTTAATTTCTTAAGTACCTCAAGGTTTATAGGCAAGTGCTTCAGCCAGCCATGCATTATTGGCCGTCGCGGGTCCAGGTCAAAGCGCTCTATATCAAGGGTACCGCGGTCACTGGCTTCCATCAATACAGGTATGCACAGTTCCTTGGCTTTCAGCCTGCACAATATTTTCACGTCTACACTGTCACATTCATCTATAACCGCATCAAGAGGCCCGCCTTTGGTAAAGAAATCGTCAATGGTGTGATCCTGTATCCCCTCCGTATAGCATACTACGTTGAAAAAGGGGTCGATTTCCGCTATTTCACGCGCAACTGAATACGCCTTATAAAGGCCCAGGTTATGCACTCCCGTTCTTATACGGTTCAGGTTGTTGAGTTCAAGTGTATCAAAGTCAGCAAGGCGAAGCTCACCGCAACCACGCTCGAGCGCAAGGGTAACCGAAACGGACTGTCCGACAGAAAGCCCTATTACGCCTACCTTTTTGCCCCCCAGCAGGTCACGTTCGGCGGTAGTTATTTTGTGGCGGTTAGCAGATGTGCGCAGATCTATAAATTCTTCCTGATCCAATATGTGAATCATTCGGCCAGACCACGGGTAGTATACCCAAACGCCATATTCTTCAGGAGGACAACCTGCAAGGTGTTCATTAATGCGCGCTTCGTATTCACCCTCTGCAATCTTCTTTTTGGGATTCCTGCTTTTAATTAACTCCTTTAATTGATTTTGTAACTGGTCAAATACATAAACATGGGGTGATTGTATCAGAATATCAAACTTTTTTTTATCTTTACCCACGGCAATGCGGAAAAATTCCGGCTTATACACTTGGCTGAGTGTTTGAGTATCATGAAGCTTTGATTTAAGGGTTATCATGTTATAATTTTATGTATATTTTTACAGTATGTTATTTCGGTAGCACAATTTAGGAAAGCATAAATATACAACAATAGCTACCTAATTGTCAATATTAATGCATACCTTGCGATTAATTAATTTTTATGTTATATTTTTAACAGCCAGCGATGAAAATAAATGATATTAACATACTATATGTTGATGATGAGCAGAATAATCTAATTTCTTTTAAAGCGGTTTTTAGGATAAAATACAATATTTATACCGCAATTAGCGGCGAAGACGCCATTAAGGTACTAAAAGACAACCCCATAAATATCATCATCACTGATCAGCGGATGCCGCAAATGACCGGCGTTGAGTTTCTTGAAAACATACTCGGTGAGTACCCTGACCCAATAAGGATATTGCTTACGGGCTATGCCGATATGAATGCCGTGGTGGATGCCGTTAACAAAGGGAAAATATTTCACTATCTCAGTAAGCCGTGGAATGAAGAAGAGCTGGATATGACCATAATAAAAGCCTTCGAAATTTACAAGCAAAAAATTGAAGAACGCGAAATGAATAAGACGCTCAGCGTATCAAACGAGCAACTTGAATTTTTGCTCCGGCAGAAGCTATTATCATAAGCAGAGAAATAAATATAATAATTAAGCCCCGTGCAAACAGCGCGGGGCTTAATTATTATTAGCTGAAAAATTATGCTTACTATTGCCTGTCACTTAATGCATCCACGTTATTTATGTTGTAATAATATCTACCCTGGTAACCTGGCTGAAAACCCTGTATCTGAATGTTTGTAGCGCTTGCCAGTATCTGTCTGAGATCAGCTACCGAGCTTACAGGTTTATCGTTGACACCTGTTATCACAAACCCTTTATGCATCTGCGTAAGGCGGGCAAGCGAACCTTTTCCCAGGTTAGTAACCATAATACCACCGGGTACATTATATGCTCCTTTTTCATTTTCAGTAAGCGGCCTGTAAGACGCGCCCAGCAGCGTAACAGGAGCCTCAATCTTATTCAGTTTTACAGTAACTGTACCCGGTTGCCCGTCTCTGAGGTAGGTGACGCTCACGTTGTCTCCGGGCTGGTAGCGGGCCATCTGCTCCTGCAGCTGTGGCTGACTGCTCACCGCCTGCCCGTTAACCTGGGTTATAATATCGCCTTTCTTTATTCCCGCAAGCGCTGCGCCGCCATTGGGCAGTGCGTTCATCACATAAACTCCCTCAATGCGGTCAAGCCCTAAAGACTTCATTTGTTCAGGGGTAGCAGTCTTATTATCAATGAACTCAATACCCAGATATGCGCGCTGCACTGACCCGAACTTCATCATATCGTTTGCAACCTTACGCACTATGTTTACAGGTATGGCGTAGGAGTAGCCTGCATAAGAGCCGGTTGGCGAAGCGATAGCGGAGTTAATGCCTATTAGCTGCCCGGCGGTATTAACCAGCGCGCCACCACTGTTACCTGGGTTTACAGCGGCATCCGTTTGTATAAACGATTCAATGGCAGACTCTGATTGTTGTTTGTTAATGCCTATTGAGCGGCCTTTGGCACTTACAATACCAGCGGTAACGGTGGCATCAAGTGACAACGGATAACCCACCGCCAGTACCCATTGCCCCAGTTTCACATCGTCAGAATTCCCTAGTTCCATGTACGAGAGGTTTGACTCTCCGTCCACCTTCAGCAGCGCTATATCTGTTGAGGGGTCTTTCGCCACTACCTTAGCTATAGCTGTAAGGCGGTCATTAAATGTTACAGCCACTTCGTCGCCGTTAGCCACTACATGGTTGTTGGTAACAATATAACCGTCAGGAGATATAACAACGCCTGAACCAGACTCCACCTGAGAGGGTATGTAGTACTGGCGCGGCCCGAAAAGCTGGGTGTACACGTCATTCACATTATTATCAGTAACTGTTCTTGCTTTAGTAGTTGTTTTTATATGCACCACGGCCTTTACTGAAGCGGAAGCGGCATTTTCAAAATTTGGGGCGGCGGGCTGCCTGCCTGCAACGTCACCACCGTAAGAGACATAGTTTACGGGCACTGGTCTTGCCGCCTCAGTGAAATAATGTGTTGCCCCCTGGTAGCGGGCCGCTACAAAAAAAGTTGCGGCAGATGTAATTGCGGCGGTAATAATAACCGGAATCAGATTTAATTTCATATGTGCTTGTTTTTTGTTTCCTGAATTAGTACCTCAAATTTATCACCTATGATTATTATAAAAATGTTAAAATGAATTGCAATCAACCCGTATAGAGAAACAATAACTTTTCGTGCAGGAAAAGTTGCCCTGCCTGGCGCAGGAAAACAGATACTAAATACTGAAAAACAATGAATTGTAGTGAATGGAAGAAGATCCGATAAAATTATCAGATAAATTAATAAGAGGTCTTTAAGAGGTCAGACCGTGCATTCGACTGTAAAAGTGACAGAGCCAGCCTTTTTTGTCATGAAGAAATGATACCCTGCATCCTCGCAAATTGACTTAACGACAAACAAGCCCAACCCAAGCCCGTTCCGTGACAAATCGTTGTGGAATTTTTTAAAAGGGGCAATATTGTTTACATTAAAAAAAACGTTTTCACTTAGGGCATTGGTAACCGAAAATACAAAATTGTTATTGAGTGCCTGCAATGTTACTAACGGCAGTTGATCAGCGGGGGTAAATTTCACCGCGTTGTCAATAAGTTCGGTGAAAATATTTCTCACATATTCTTCTTTCCCCTGCCATGTGCCTACCTGGAGAATTTCGGCATCAATAACCTTCAGCCCTGATGTAATATTATTTTCATAGTGACCTATTACCGAAGAAAGTATACTTTCAAGAACAATATTGTCACTCGTGAGGAAGGCATCTCCCTTGTTTTCGGTATTCAGTAAGGAGTAAGTGCGGATATTGTGCGTGGTGCGCTGCATTCTGAAACATGAAGCATAAATGACACCGAGCAAATCAGGCAGGCTGTCAATATCTTCCACGCCGGGTATGCTCCCGATGAGTGCTGTTACATTTAAAATACCATTAAGCGGAGTCAACAGCTCTTGGTTAAAATTTTTATTCAGCAGCGCAAAAACCTGGTCATTTATCTCGCTTCTTAAAATTCTGTTTAGTCGTTTGCTGAGCTCGAGCTGCGCCTTAACCGTAGTACTCAAAAGTTTGCCGGAAAAGGGCACGGGAATAAAATCATTAGCACCAAGGTTTCGCGCTTCCCTATAGTCCTTTTCATCAGCTGATTGTGATAAAACAAGGAATGGTGTCTTATAATGCCTTGCGCTGTCTTTGAAAACCCGAAGGATATCGTTCCCTTCTGGCATGGCTACCACCATATCGCAAAGTATAATATCAAACTGTTCGGTATTGCATCTCCTCGCTGCCTGTGCCGCGCCATCGGTACTCACCACATCAACACCATTGAGCTCCAATAGTATCTTTATGGCATTTCTGGTACCTTTATCTTCAACAATAACGAGTGCCTTTTCTTTATTCATCTATACAATTGCTACATGGTTAATAGCCAACTATAGGAATATAGTCTTCTTTCAACAAGGTTTTTGTCAGCTGAGCCATGTCGAATGGCTTTTTGTTATAGCCTTTTACATTATTAATCTGTATGTTTCTCTTCCGGGTAGTGCTCACAAACTCACTCTCATCAGTTATTGATGTTATGAATATATTCAGGTTACTATGATTACCGGCTGAGTTTAAAAAATGTAAAAAACCATAACCGTCCATTACCGGCATATTCAGATCAAGAAACACATGTGTTATTTCTTTGTTTTTGTCAATAATGTTGAGCGCATCCTGCCCGTTGATGGCTTCATGGGCAGTAAGCTCTATCCTTTTTATCAGTTTCTTAAATACAAACCGGGCAATAGGATCATCTTCAATTATTAATACCACAGGTCTCAACATAAAAAGAATTAAATGGTTACTGTAAATTGACGGAAAATATACGCCTGTTTTTTCATTCGCAGGTAGCCAATGTACGTATATATTTTTATGCAACTCAAATCCAACGCATTAATTACCAATAAGGTGGCTGGTTTAATGGCAATTGTTGTGGTCATTTAGCAGACTCATATTGTGTCATCCGTTAAAAAAGAAATCCCGGGAAGTAGCACCGGGATTGCAATTGGTCTCTGTTATTAATTAGTAAAGCCGCTCACCTGGCTGTTGTATTGCATATGTGAGTAGTCTTCTATTGCCGGCGAGCATTCCATATCACCTTCTATGGTAGTTGTCCATTTAAGCGTACCTGTCAGCGCGTCAATAGCATAAAACGCATGGTCATAGCTGCCAATGTATACCATACCTTTGTATAATAAGGGACTTGATTTGATAAGGCCGCTTGTCGGGTATTTCCACCTTACTGTAAGATCAAGCACATTCAAAGCGTAAAGAATATGGTCATATCCGCCTATGTATACTACATCTTTCGCTGCACTTACAACAGGAGAAGAAGTGACATCAGTGGCTGTACGGAATTTCTGATTAAGCCCGCCGCTGATTACATCTACCGAGTAAACATAATAATCTTTACAGCCGAAAATACACTTGCCACCGGTAACCGCGGGTGAGCTTGTTACGGGGCCGTTTGTTTTATATATCCAGTTTAAAACACCTGTGCTTGTAGTGCTTTTAAGTTTTATGCAATAAACCGCACTGTCACTGCAACCCACATACAAGTTAGGAACGCTTAACGAAGGCGAAGAGGTGAACGACTTGCCGGCACCCGCGCTGTAGACCCAATGCCGCGCACCCGTTAGCTTATCAATGCAATAAACGCTGCCCGCAGTTGTGGCCACATAAATAAAACTATCATAAATTGCGGGAGAAGATTCAATAGGCCCGTCGGTGCCTGCACGCCAGGTAACGGCACCGGTACCCGTATCAATTGCGTAAACAGAATCAACACTTGTGGCAAGGTATATCAATTTACCCTCAGCTATTGGGGTAGCCTTCAGGCTGAAGGGAGCCGCGCCAAGTATGGTCATCTTTTTAACAAGCTTACCTGTTGATGAATTGAGCTTGTACAGCGTATCATACATACCTCCAAATGAAAGCGTATTGGCCACAGCCACATATACCCTGTTATAATAGACCATAGGACAGGCGAATATTGACGAAGGAAAACTGGTTTCCCAGTTCTTCTTGCCTGTTGACGGTGCGTAAGCGTACAAAATACGATTATTACTTCCCATTATTACCGAGGGTGAGTATTGAGGGGCGAGGCTGTCATCAGAACTATATTTTTTGGAGCATGACGCAAAAACCACCGACAGGAGACACAATACCTGCAAAAATTTTACTGAATATTTAAACATAAAAAAGGGAGTATTTCTTTATTGATTGCAAGATAATTATTTTTTCAACAATTTTAGCGTTCATACTACAATTCAGTGCGGCTAAATGTATAAAAAGGCCGCTCTGCTTCCGTCATTATTAACATGAAGCAATACCGCTACCCCATTACAGCCTTTTTTAATTTCCATAGACCTGAGTCGTTGCGTTGCAGCACCATGAATAGTTCCCGCCGGGCGCCGAAACTCCGGAAGAAGCGTTCTACTCCCTCATCCATACTTCCCTCCAGGTCAAAAGTACCAATGCCTTTTTTCTTCGCTGTTTTCAGGCAGTGCCACAATAGCTGTGTCATCGCTTTGTAGCCATTAGTTTCGGGGTTTTGAGCTCCCATAAAATAATAGCTGTGGTTTTTATCCCATACCTGCCAAACTAACGCCTCTGTAGTAGTACCGTTGCGCGCTACCCATAGACTTCCGGAATTATTTTTAATACAACCATCCATTACACTTTTAAGCTCCGCGGGCGTATGCCCTATCTTCTTCTCTTTAGCGGAAAGCGTGCGCCGGTGGTACTCAAAAAGAATATCTATGCAACCAGGCTCATCAGTAATGGTCAACTCGTTTTCGCCCTGCCTTATATTTTTGCGTACCGTATCTTTCATATTTGCTAGCAGGTCACTTTCAGCCATAGCTAAGTCAATAAGGAAGGTCTGTTGTACGGTAAGAGCGAGCCCGTATTTTTTAAAAATCCCGGCCTGCTTCATGCACGGCTGCAGGGCAATGTTCCACACCGGGGTGGCCGGCATCTGGCGCATCAGCTCCGCTACCACGCTGTTTTCGTGGCTGTCTCTGTTGGCGGCTTTCATATCAGGTGGAAAAAAGACCTGCGGCCCCAGGTAGGGCGTAAGGCGCGGTGTGCGCAATATGCCAACGCCCAGGCGTTGTTCTACAGGGTATGCCCATGCACCGGTAATATTATCTCCCTTATAAGCCAGCACCGCATCCCATTCATCGCAAACAAGATCAAGCCACCATGCCTGCGCAAAAACAGGTATCTCCTGCCGGGTCTCGCATAGGTTTCTATATAATGTTTTATTACTCATTATTTAAACTGAAGCACTTTTGCGGGTTGTATAGTGCGGATATACAGGGCAGGTAGCCACATACACACCACGAATAAAAACAAGGCTGTTATGTCAGTAACCGCCACATGCCACCAAACTACTTTCAACGGGGCATATTTCATAAAATAGGTCTCTTCAGGCAGGGTTATTACTTTAAATTTCAACTGAATGAAACAGAGCAGCCCCGCTATTATATTGCCCAGTAGAATGCCTGCGCCACCTATAAGGCCGCCAATATTCAAAAAAACAGCTACCGTATCTTTAAAGGTCATCCCCATTGTCTTCAACAGGCCAATCATTGGCGCACGATCCACCATTAATATCAGCAATACTGCCGCCATATTTATTATGGACACTATAGCCATTATAATAAGCAATATGCTGCTGTCCAATGCCTGCAGGTGCAGCCAGTCAAATATATTAGGGTAGTTTTCAACCGTTGTATTTGATTCCAGCGGCGCTTTTATCAGTTTGTAATGTATGTAATTGGAAACAGTATCAGCGAACCGCTCATTGTCAAGATCAACCTGGTAGGCGTTAATGCTGTCCGCTGACCAGTTGTTGAGGCGTTGCAGCAACCTTATGTCACAAATTGCATAATATTTATCTACCTCATCAAGGCCGCTGTGATACAGGCCGGCGATAACAACCCTGCGGAGACGGGGCACTGCTTCCGCATCTATAAACTGAAGCTGCACCGTATCACCCGCCCGCACATCAAGCCGCGAGGCTGTTTTTTCAGAGAGCAGTACTTGCCTGGAATAGCCGGAATCCGGGTACTGTACCGTACGCCCTTCCACGCTGATACCCGGCGGGAAATGGTAATTTTTATCTACTCCTTTGAGCGCTATCCCCTCCATGCGCCCGCGAGCCTGCAGTATTACCGGGCGCTGGGCGAAGGGCGTAACTTGTACTACATGCGGTATCCTGGCTATATCAGCCACAAGTTGCTGATCAAGGTAGATAGGCGGCGCGGTGCGGCTGTTAGACCTTACCGGGTCAAAAGATGAGACATGCACGTGCCCCATGAAGTTATATAATTTTTCTTTTACAACAGACTCAAAACCTGTTACCACGGCCAGCGCTATCAACATCACCGCTATGCTAAGTGCTGTAGCCAGTACTGCCAGCCTTATTATAAAGGAGAAAGTACCTTTCTGGTTGGCCAGGTAACGGCGCGCTATGAAAAAGGGGAGGTTCAAGTAAGAGGTTATCAAAACCAAAAGTAAGGCATTTATATAATAATGGCGGCAGCTAACATAGTTCGTTTTGCGGCGGCTGCATATAATTATACCAAAACCTGTACTTTTATATTCGCCAAGTTATATATTTGCAAGAGTTTCGTGCTAACGTGTACTAAAAACCATCAAAAACCTATGGCTGGCCGTTTTTTCCTGTTTATTTTTACATCGCTGTTTCTTTCATTTTCTATAGCCCGCGCTGAAGATAATAACTACAATAACCATAAAAAGTATTTTTTCCTCTGCTCTTATACAAAAGAATGTTTTTCATGCGAGTCTTGCTCAAAGGAACTGTACAAGGTGAAAATCAAGAATAATACTGACATGCGTATTAAAAGTGTATACTATCAGTACTACTCACCACTTTACCAAAAAGTAGTAACCAAAGAGGCGATAATAGAGGGTGACCAAGTAGAAAAGCAGGATATCGGCTATCTGTTTATATGTGTTAAGAATAAGCTGCACTGGGCTATCACCAAAATAGTATATGAAGATAACAGCGATGTTACTTTCGCGGTTGACGGCCCGTTGAAAAGCTACATACAGGAGCCTGATGAGTGCAGTTGCAATGTAAGCGCAAGGGAAATGAAATATTAATTTTCAACTTACCTCAGGCGCGTGGCGGCTATTTGTCTTATTATAATAAATGTGTAATAATAAATGTGTAGCAAGTGAGCATAAAGGTGTGGTTCGATAAAGTGCCGGGTGTGATTAAATTTTTTATTCTCAGGGCATTCGCGATATTTATTACATGGCAGGTTCTCTATAACTTCATTTTATTGCCCGCAAGGATACCTGACCGGTTCCTGACGAACATCACAGCTTTTTCCACTTCAAAGCTGCTTTCAGTATTCTACTACAATGTAGAGCATGTATACGCTTTAACGAACAGCACAAGGCTCGCCCTTATAAAAATAAACGGCGCGAAAATAATAGGTGTAGCTGACCCCTGCAACGCGCTGGATATCTATGTACTGTACGTTTCTTTTTTATTCTGTTTCCCTGGTAACTGGAAGAGGCGGTTGCTTTTTATCGCGCTGGGGGTTCCCTACATTTTTGCGCTCAATACCGTGCGTTGCGTAATGATAGCGTGGCTTAACATGAACTACCGGGGCTGGGTGGAGATAAGCCATCATTATATATTTACTACAGCGCTTTACCTTTTGGTATTTCATGTTTGGGCATTGTACACCAAAAAAGGAATGAATCATGCGGCGTAATATTCGTTTCATACTATCTTTAATTATTATTTTACTCATCAGCTGGGCAGATATACACTATTCCAGCATCAAAAACAGGGGCACAGCCGGGCCATATATCAGCCAGGGCGTGCACATGGCTGTACTAGCCGCAACCTGCTTTATAGGTTACCTTAACTGGCGGGAAAAAGAAAAATGGCTGAGGTTACTTTGGGTGGGGCTTTATGCAGGTGTTTTCATGATAATTTTATTACTCGCCATAGTTGATGCAGCCATGCACCACAACATGATGGCCAAGCTGAAAGCGATAATAGCGGAAACAAGAAATTTGTTTGAGGGCCCGCTTCCCTTCCTAGTCTTTTCTATTTTTATTAAAATTGCAGGGCAATTTAACAGCCGGGATACCGGCCGGTAGGCAGTTCAGGTAATTTGAGCCAGCTCATAAATATTAGCCCTCAATTGTTGTAAATACATTTATTTTTGTCAGTATGAACATGCGCCTGCCGCTAACACTGCTGAGTATTTTACTACTGCATATCAATATTTCTACTGCATCGCCCGCTGCTAAAGACCGCGAAAAAACCAGCCCTAAAAAGCGTTGGGTGGATAGCGTTTACAATTCTCTTTCCGTAGAAGACCGGATAGGGCAACTTTTTATGATAGCGGCTTACTCGGGCGGCAAAAATTTTAACGAAGAGCTGATTACCAAACTAATAGACAGCCAGCATATAGGCGGGCTTATTTTTATGCAGGGAGGCCCTGTACGCCAGGCAATGCTCACCAACAAATACCAAAAACGCACACATGTACCGTTACTGATAAGCATGGACGCTGAGTGGGGCCTGGGTATGCGGCTGGACAGTGTACGAAATTTCCCCCGGCAAATGATGCTGGGCGCCGCCCGCGATACCGGGCTGGTGTACCGAATGGGCGCCGCAATAGGCGCCCAATGCAAACGGCTGGGCGTTCACATTGACTTTGCGCCTGACGTAGATGTGAATAACAATGCCGCCAACCCTGTTATCAACTCCCGCTCCTTCGGTGAAGACAAACACTGGGTAGCAGCCTTGGGTAAGGCGTTTATGCGCGGGCTGCAAAAAGCCGGCGTTATAGCCTGCGCCAAACACTTTCCCGGCCACGGCGATACCAATACCGATTCGCACAAAGACCTGCCGCTGATTGTAAAATCGGTAGAGCAGCTGGATACCATGGAGCTCTACCCCTTCAGGCAGCTGATAGCCGCAGGGGTGAAGAGCGTAATGGTAGCCCACCTGGAAGTGCCGGCATTGGACACCGCCGCGCATGTGCCTACAACCCTGTCAAGAAACACGGTAACCGGCCTGCTTAAAGACAAACTGGGTTTCAACGGCCTATGCATAACAGATGCGCTGGCTATGGTGGGCGTTACCAAGTACTTCCCCGCAGGCGAGGCTGACCTCAGGGCTTTTGCAGCAGGGAATGATATATTGCTGTTCTCGCAAGATGTACCGGCGGCCACAGCCAAAATAAAAAATGCACTTGACAGCAACCGGCTGCCCATGATAGCCCTTGAGCGAAGCGTGCGCAAGATACTGGCCGCAAAATATGACGCAGGCCTGGCTACCTGGCAGGATATTGACACTACTAACATAACAGTTGACCTTAATAAATCAATTGACACTATCAGGCGCACCGCCGCCCGTGAGGCAATAACCCTCGTAAGCGACGACAATCAGATACTGAACAAGCTGAACGAAAAAATGAGCGTATGCTACATAGGTGTCAATGCCGACAAAACCACGCCTGTATTCGAAGTATTGAAAGATAAATTTCCTAATATAAAAGCGAGCTGGCTGCCGAAAGGTGGCTCAGCCGATGCCTGCCGCAACCTGCTGGCCGGCATATCTGCGTTTGATGCTGTAATAGTGGGTATACATAACCTCAACTTCGCGCCTGGTAATAACTATGGCATGAGCGAAGAGGCGGTCAACTTCCTGCAGCAGGCGGGGAGCAAAACCAATGTAATGATGGTGCTGATGGGCAATGCATACGCCACACAATACTTTTGCGGTAGCCCCTCTATAATAGTAAGCTATGAAGATGACAGCCTTACCGAAGTGATAACTGCCGATGTGTTGCTTAAGAATATAAAACCGAAGGGAAAACTGCCTGTAACAGCCTGCATAAACGGCAAAAGCGTATGCCCGGCACCCTTTGTAATGATAGAGAAGGCTAAGGAACAAGTAAAGGAAGTACCCAAAGACCTTGTAAAAACCCTTTACCCTGCTGATGCCGGAGTTATTGACGTGGCAGCACTTGACAGGCTTGATCTGTTTATACAGCGTTGTGTGGCTGACGGTGTTTTCCCGGGTTGCCGGGTACTGGCCGCCAAAGACGGAAAAGTGTTCTTTGATAAAGCGTTTGGCAACCTTATTTATGATAAACAGCTGCCGGTTGATACCAATACCCTGTATGACATGGCTTCCTGCACCAAAGTGCTGGCCACTAATATATCAATCATGCGCCTATATGAAGAAGGAAAACTTAACCTCGATAAAACACTGGGCGACTACCTGCCCCTTACACGGGGCACTGATAAAGCCGGCCTGGTTATAAAAGACATATTGCTGCACCAGGCAGGGCTTAAAGGCTGGATACCCTTCTACAAAGAAACTTTAAACGACAAAGAAAAACCGAAAAAGACCCTTTACAGAAAAAACAGGTCTGAAGAATTTAACATACCCGTTGCGGAAAAACTGTATTTGCGCACCGACTACGCCGATACGCTATGGGCCAGAATATTGAAAAGCCCGGTAGACAACAAAGGCAAATTTTTGTACAGCGACCTTGATTTCATTCTTCTTGCAGCCGTAGTGCAGCAGGTAACAGGCAAGCCGATAGATGTATACGCGGAAGAGCAGTTTTATAAACCCCTCGGGCTGAAACGTATACTGTATAACCCATTGCGCAGGTTTGACACCATGGAGATAGCCCCCACCGAGATGGATTTCGGCTTCCGCAATCAGCTGGTACATGGCTATGTACATGACCCCGGTGCCGCTATGATGGGCGGTGTGGCGGGCCATGCAGGCCTGTTTGCCTCCGCGCATGATGTGGCAGTTATCTTCCAGATGCTGCTCAATAAAGGCGTGTATAATAAAACCAGATATTTTAAAGCACCGACAGTAGAACTTTTCACAGCATACAACAGTGCCATAAGTCACCGGGGGTTAGGCTTTGACAAGCCCGCTACCGGAGCTGACGACGGCGGCCCCGCAGGTGCCAGAACCAGCGGCAGGGCGTTTGGGCATCAGGGCTTTACCGGTACCTGCGCCTGGGGTGACCCTGCAACCGGCATTGTATTCGTTTTCCTGAGCAACAGGGTATACCCTTCAGCCGCCAACACGAAGATCAATAAAGAAAACGTACGAACATTGACACAAGACTATATATACGAGGCACTCGGCATTCCCGTAAACCATGAGCGGGAACAACTATATAAAATACAAACTGAAATAAAGTAGCCCTTGAAGTTTTGTTCGCCTATACGGCACGGGTTTAAAGAACAAATCATCGCGTGGAAAATTTATTATCATTTAATATGCAATGGCGGTTTATTTTTGTTACTTAGAGCAATTAATACACTCCTCAAAAAACATCACATGGCGGGATTTCATTCAGAATTAAACAGGCTGAGCAAAACAAAAAAAATAGTTTCCTATCTGCCGGAGCGGCTAAAATTCAGGGCGCTAAAAGCCCTGTATAATTATGAAGCTGATGATATACATGGCATTGACCTGGTAGCACCGCTCCAAAACGATGGCCTTGTTTGCTTTATAAATACTAAAGATATTATTGGCTGGAAAATATTTTTTTACGGCGAATACGAATCTTCAACCAACAAGATTATAAAAAAATATATAAATCCTGGTGACGTGGTAATAGAGGCAGGCGCTAACCTGGGCAGTGAAACATTACTGCTTTCCCGCCTCGTTGGTGACACAGGAAAGGTATATGGCTTTGAGCCAAATCCTTTCATTTTTGAGCGCCTCAAAATGAACCTTGCCATCAATGAGTTGAAAAATGTTGATATTCACGATATAGCATTGGGCGAAAGCAATGAAATTATCTATTTTAATATATATACGAAAGGTTTTTGTAATCCCGGCATGTCAAGCAAATATATATCTAATAAAGATACTCGTAAAATAAGTGTTCCGCAAATGACACTGGACGCTTTTGTAGCCAAACATAACGTTTCAAAGGTAGATTTTATAAAAATGGATATACAAGGCGCTGAAATCGACCTTTTCAACGGTGCAGCTGCTACCATCTCCAAATTCAGACCTTTAATATTTACTGAGGCTGACCAATATTGCCTTGATATGAAAGTACTGCACGAAAAATTAACTTCCTCTGGCTATAAAGTTTACCTGATAAAAGAAAATGAGAATATATTTATCCCGTCACCGGCTGAGGCTGTAGATGGTAATTGGCTGGGAGTTTATGGAAAGTAAAAGATTATTCCTATTTGAGAAAATTGCCAAATAGTCTTACCGCTGCAAAAAAAAAATGGTTTTATGCCGTAATGACATTAATTTTAGTGTGGATTAAAAATTGCAACAATCATAAAAACAAAGTTTTCTATGAATCAGAATGAATTTCGCAAGTACGCTATAAAGCACCACGGCATCAGTAGCTTAACTGTTGACAGTTATACTTCTTCGATGACTGCACGAATGCCAACCGCATTAACTCCATACATTATAGAAGAGCGCCCTATGAATGTTGCGTCAATGGATGTGTTTTCCCGCCTTATGATGGACAGAATCATTTTCCTGGGTGAAGGCATTAATGATTATGTAGCCAATATAGTAACAGCACAGTTGCTGTTCCTGGAAAGCACCGACCGTACCCGTGATATACAAATGTACCTGAACAGCCCTGGCGGCAGCGTATACGCGGGCTTAGGTATCTATGACACCATGCAGATTATAACACCTGACGTAAGCACCATATGCACCGGGATAGCCGCATCTATGGCTGCGGTGCTGATGTGCGCCGGCAGTAAAGGCAAACGCACCGCACTAAAACACAGCAGGGTGATGATACACCAGCCATTAGGCGGCGCTGAAGGGCAGGCAAGCGATATTGAAATTACGGCAAGGGAAATAGGCAAGCTAAAAAAAGAACTATATGACATTATCGCCTACCATTCAGGCCAGCCTTATGAGAAGGTAGCAGCTGACAGCGATCGTGACTACTGGATGACGGCAGCTGAAGCAAAAGAATATGGTATGGTTGATGAGGTGCTGGAGCGCAACCCGCGTAAGACTGAAGAAGCAAAATAAATACTGAGCATTAAAAGCATGAAGCGGGCAAATTGCCCGCTTCATGCTTTTAACCAACACTGCAAATGCAAAATAATAGCAGTTAAAAATTAGCAATACGTAAGTGCAATCAAATAAAGGGTGCGTGAGCCAATAACCCGCAACTGATGAGCCGGGAAATATTATTAACTAAAAGACCAACAAAAAAATAATAGGCTGACAAATTGATTTTTTATTACTTTTACCCCCTATCTTTAACAATTATTGAACCACTGTTTTTAAAGCTGCTAATATATAATCTATGAAAAAAGTTTTATTCAGCGTACTTTCCCTATTGACTTTATTCCAGTTTTGCGCGGTAAAAACGCAGGCGCAGGCGACCATTAACCCTATTATATGGTCAAGTTTTACCGGAACTTCAGCCAGCGGGTCAAGTACTTTCGGATCTTTACCTGCCAGCGTAACACCTGGCTCAACAGTGGTAAATATATCTCAATGGGACAGAGCCGGCTCACTTGTTAACACTACATCAGGTTCCACTTACAATTCCAGTAACTGGGAACAGGGCGGTTCGTTAACCACGGCACAGGCCAATAGTTCATACATTTATTTTACAGTATCTACAGATGCTAATACTGAACTGAGCATTGACAGCGTGGTGTTACAGTCTCAGGTAAGTGCTACAGGCCCTGCCAATGTGCAGCTTATGTACAATACAGGCGCATCAGATGTAGCATTCGGGGCCGCGATCACTGTAACAACATTCGGCTCGGCCATTGTATTAAGGTTTATTCCTACAGCACCGCTGCATCTTTGCGCATCATCAGCAGCAACATTTAAGTTATACGGCTGGGGGGCCAGTACAGCAGCAGGCACATTACGCATCAATAATTCATCTTTAGTAGGAGCACGTTTTGTAAACAAAGTGCAAACAGCGCCTGTAGCAACACCAAACCCTGCATGTTCAGGCCAGAATGTGACGCTTAGAGGCACCCCAACAGCAGGAGCCGCCACAACGGGAGGCAACTACGCCAGTTATGCCTGGGCCGGCCCCGGCGGTTTTACCTCAGCACTGCGTAACAGAACAATCCCTAACATACCTACTACCGCAAGCGGCGTGTATACTTTTACAGTAACTGATTATTTTGGCTGCACAGCCACTGATACAGTTACGCTTACCGTGAACCCTACACCTACCGCTCCGGTTGCTACCCCTTCAGGTACCGTAACAATTTGTTCTTTTGACAGTGTTGTGCTTACAGCTCCATCGGGCTATGCATCTTATCAGTGGGATACAGGCGCTTACGCCACACCCTATGTTATACCAGGTGCTACAAATATTACCTATACGGCAAGACAGTCCCGTCGTTACAGGGTACAAGTTACCAATAGTTTTGGTTGCTCCCCATTAGGCCCCCCTGCTACTACAATAATTGTTAACCCGGCGGCTTCGGGCGCTGTTACGCCTTCCGGCTCACTGTCTTTCTGCACAGGCGGCAGCGTTACACTTACATCAACCGCTACAGGCACCGGCCTTACCTACCAATGGTATGACAGTGCTGCAACTGCTGCCAGCGCTACGCCACTTACCGGCGAAACGGGTGCAAGTTTTACTGCGACTACCGGCGGCACTTATTTTGTCCGCATCGCTAACTCCACAGGCTGCATCACCCAGTCGGCTTCATTTATCGTTGTTGAAGTGACGCTGCCTGTAATATCTACCTCAGATACCCTTGCATTTTGCCAGGGTGGATCAGCACGGCTGACGGTAAGTATTGTTTCCGGAGCAACAGGCGTACAGTTTCAGTGGAAAAAGAATACAATAAATATACCAGGCGCCACCTCAACAACATATATAGCCACATCAACTGGCGACTATACCTGCTTCGTAAACATACCGGGAAGCTGCACAATAACCACTAATATGATACATGTGGAAGTGCACCCTACCCCAACGCCTCTTGTTACATTCAATGGTGCTAAATTCACTACCTACAACTATTACAGATCTTACCAGTGGTATCTTAATACGGTTACTATACCCGGCGCAACAACCCGCATGGTTACCGCTACCAGCAATGGCAGCTACAGGGTATTGGTAACAGACACTTTTGGTTGTATTAAACTATCTGATGGCTACGCCCTTAACAACCTGGCTGTTAACAGTATTGAAACCGCTGCTCCAATAAGCATCTACCCTAACCCGGCTACAAGTATGGTACACGTTGAAGGTGCTGCTGATGCAAGGGTAACGGTAAGTGGTATGGAAGGTAAAGTAGTGCTTGAATACAACAAACAGAACGACATCAATATTTCCACCTTGCCCGCCGGCCTTTACATGATTATGGTTTATGATCAAAAAGGCAACAGGCTACATGTTGAAAAGCTGATAAAACAATAAGGCAAATTTAAAAATCATATAAAAGACTGTCTTCACCGGCAGTCTTTTGTATTTATAGATAGTGGTACGTTTCAATTGACCTATAAAAAGGCTTAAAAAAAGTGGTTAAAAACGAAAGAAATTTTTGTTTTTGCCATTTTTAGGCTTATTTTTATATCTTTAATACCTTTGCTTAACTTTTTCTTGTAAAAAATTTCTTAAATAATAGTCATGAAGAAACATTTTATTCTATTACCCCTTATCGCAGCCCTGTTATATATCGGGCTCTCCAGTTCCTCAGGCGGGCTATCTGCCGACTATAGCGGGGCTTACGGCGGCTCCAGCTGTGGCACCTCAGGTTGTCACGGCGGCTCGTCCTCAAGCACTACCATGTCTATTGTTCTTGATTCTGCTGGCACCCCCGTTACCACCTATTATCCGGGGCGGACTTACAATATTACTTTCACCGGTACCAATACTTCGTCAGCAGGTCTGCCTAAATTCGGTTTTCAGCTGGAAGTAGTAAGGGCAAGCGGAGCAGGATCTTCATCTGCCGTAGATGGAGGCGCTTTAGCTTCATCAGGACTACCGACTGGCTGCGCCTACTTAACCCTGTCGTCAACACACCATCTGATACAGCATAACACACGCCTCAACCCAACAACCGGTAGCGGTGGCACATCTACAACTTATTCAAGAACATTAGTGTGGACTGCACCATCAGCAGGTACCGGCAGCGTTAAAATTTATGCAGCGCTTAATGCTATTAACAATGACGCCGGAACCAGCGGTGATAAATGGAACCAGATGAATGTTACCATTACAGAATCGTCAGCGACAACAGTAGCTGCCATCACGGGCCCGTCAAGTGTATGTGTCGGCGCAACTATCACGCTTGCTAACGCTACTTCAGGCGGTACCTGGAGCAGTGCGTCCACTTCCATAGCCAGTATTGATAACAGCGGCCAGGTAACAGGGCTTAGCCCGGGCACCTCAGTAATATCATATGCTGCGGGTGCCTCCGGCACAGCCACTACAACAATTACGGTAATTGCGGCGCCGTCATCAGGGGGTACCATATCAGGTGCTACTCGGGTGTGCGTGGGCGCTTCAACCACACTTTCCACAACGGCCACAAGCGGCACATGGACCAGCTCAAATACCAGCGTCGCTTCAGTCAATTCTGCCACAGGCGCTATTTTTGGTGTATCAGCCGGCGTAGCTACCATCTCTTATTCTGTAACAAATGCCTGTGGTGTCGGCCGCTCTACCTACCCCGATACTGTTGCAGGCGCACCAGCCGCCGGCACCATCAGCGGCCCGACAAGAATTTGCCTTGGCAGCAGTATTACATTAACAGCTTCGGGCGGTGTATCAGGCGGCACATGGTCGTCTTCCAATACCTCGGTATCTACAGTCAATCCATCAACCGGCGTTGTAACCAGCGTGAGCGCGGGCACTGCAACCATTAGCTACCGCGTAACAGGTACTTGCGGTACAGGCACAGCGACTTATCCTGATACCGTTGGTACTTCCACCTCACCTGGTACTATTTCCGGCCCTGGTAACGTATGCCCGGGCAATACGGTAACTATGACCCGTACTTCGGGCTCAGGTGGCGGCACATGGAGCAGCAGCAATACCTCAATAGCCACCATCAACTCAACTACCGGCCTGGTAACGGGCATTACGCCAGGCACAGTAACCATAAGCTATACAGTTACCAGCTCAGTATGCGGATCTGCTACCGCTACAACTACACTTACTGTAGCCACCCCACCACCGGCTATTGGTGGCCCGGCAAGCACTTGTGTAAATTCACCGGTTACGCTTACCAATGCCGTATCTTCAGGTATCTGGACCAGCAGCAACTCTTCTATCGCTGTTGCTGCTGCGGGTTTCGGCACCGTAACAGGGGTAACAGCAGGCGCGGTTACCATTACCTATACCGCTCCGGGTGGCTGTTTTACCACCACGGCTTTTACGGTAAACAGTATCCCGGCACCTATCACAGGCACGTTTAATACCTGCCCCGGTGCACAGGTCACATTGTCTGATGTATCTGCGGGCGGCGTATGGAGCAGCGCAGATACTAACATAGCCAAAGTAACCGCTGCAGGCCTGGTAAGAGGAATAGCAGCCAACACTACCACTATAAGCTATACATACCCGTCAACCGGCTGCTATGTTACCGCTTCCATGCTGGTAAATCCTAATCCTTCATTTATTGTAGGCGCCGCTTTTTTCTGTGAATCAAAAACAGACAGCTTGCAAAACTATACCGCGGGTGGCACATGGACCAGCGCAAACCCGTCGATAGGGACGGTTAACCCAACAACAGGTTTGCTAACTGGCCTTACAGGCGGTAATGTAACCGTCACTTACACGCTGCCTACAGGTTGTTATATGGCACGTACATTTAGGGTACACCCACTACCAGTGCCTGTTATTACGTACGATCTGTTCGCAGGCACACTAAAAACAGATGCCTTTTATACATCGTATCAATGGTACGCCAACGGAGTAATGTTGCCCGGCGCTGTAAACAGAAGTGTTGCAGTACCTGATAACGCTACATATACTGTATATGTAACCGATACTTTTGGTTGTGGTAATATGTCAACGGTATTCACGGTAACTAATGTGGGCGTTAATGATGTAGCAACATCTATGGCCAACATCAGCATTCACCCTAACCCGGCAAATGGCATTGTTAATATTGAGTCTCCTGTAAACATTAATATTGTGGTAACAGGCGTGGAAGGTAAAGTAATACTGGAGCAGACTAACGCTAAAACCATCGACATTACAAACCTTGCAAAGGGTGTCTACATGATTTTAATCTACGATACAAACGGCAGAAAAGTAGGCGTACAGAAATTAATGAAACAATAATCTGCTGCTTTCAGCATATAGTAAAAGGCGGCCATCTGGTCGCCTTTTTATTTTCATCATAGTGACATATATTTCATCTTCGCGTTCCTATCCGTTCCCAAAATTGCCTATCGCTTCCCAATGTAACGCCCGGCTGTCTCTGGCCATCACCTGAAAACAATTTGAAAACAGAAAAGCCCCGGTAGAAACCGAAGCTTTCACAAATACTTTATTCAACAGTTATCAGTCAATAGTTCATGTACTTTGAAACATTCGTGTTAACTAAATGCATCATATTTTGCGTTCTCATAGATATGTCTGAGGTAAAAAAAGTATCCACCTTTATATTACTCACTATGGCATCGCTGCTGTGGCTGGTGCCGTAAATTTCAACCATACCGGTTTCCAGGTTATTGATCTGCAGGCTACCTTTAAAATGACAATTCCTGATGATGACTTTTACATTCTTAATACAAACAAGCTGAACAGATTTGTGGAATATACAGTCTTCAATGACAATAAGTTTATTGTTCATCAGCGATCTGAGCGAAAACTCCTCACAGAATGAAACTCTGCTGAAAACAAGCTCTTCAACACTTCCCTTGGCGTAATGAAAAGGCTGCGCAACTATACAGTCAGTTACAGCGCTTTTCTTTACCAGTAATTTCACTTGCTTTGGCGTTTTGACCAGTTCATTCATTAAAGCCGAATTTTTCTCCAGATGTGTGAATCTCATCGCTTATCGTTTTACAACACAAATTTAATCATTAACAACCAGATAACAAAAGTACTAAGACATATTTTTTATAAAATGTTAGCGCCCCGTTAATAACATTCTCCGCTACTTTACCTTTACAAAGGCCGTCACAGTAAGCTGTGCCACCCGTCTTTACTGCCATGACAACGCTAATTTACACTTATCAAACGTGGTGCACCAAATAAAATACACTAACGGTCGTAAAACTTCACCAACGGTAAAAACCTGGCAAATTCATTAACAAATTAAATTTATTCTATTCTAATTCCCAGAAAAAAAATGTCCCGCGCCGTAGTAGCGCGGGACATAACTTTATGGGGCAATAAAATCTATTTGCCTTTAAATATCCTCAATATATCCAGTCCGTTCACATACAACATAAGCGCAAGCAATATTACAAGGCCCACTGTAGTCGCTTTCTCCATTACTTTCTCACTCACCTTTTTGCCGGTAATCATTTCAAAAAGCAAGAAAATCACATATCCGCCATCAAGGCCCGGGATAGGCAAAAAGTTCATAAATGCAAGTGCCACTGAAATAAAGGCGGTAAGCATAATGAATGACTGCCAGTCAAATGTTGAAGGATACATTTTACCCATGGAGTAAAACCCGCCCATACTCTCGTTCACCTTCACCTCCTTCGACCCAAATAGCCTGAACTGAGTCACATACAACTTTAACCTGTCTGCGGTGTAGCTAACACCCTTGCCAAGCGCGGTTACAGGGCTGTAAGTCACCTTTACTGACTCCATGTAATGGCTGTAAGGAACCCAGTAACAACCAAAAAGGGAGTCTTTATTAAAATTAGCTGTGGCAGTCTCTACCCGGCCGTCCCTTACGTAAGTGAGTGTCACCGGCCTGCCATAGTTTGCTTCCTTATAGTCAGCAAAGTCAATGGTATAGTTAACAGGTGAGCCGTTGATCGCCGTTATGCTGTCCCCTTTCCTGAACTGTAGCCTGGCGGCCTGTGAGCCCGCCATTACCGAATCAATGACTGCCGGCATACGTATACCCACCACATTACCCCTGTTAGCCTTTATAATCTTGCTGATGGTACCAAAGGGTATCTTGATAGTAGTATCCCGGCCATCCCGGTTAATAGTGATAGTACCGTTGCTTTTGTGCATGATGAGCGCCACAGGCACCTGATTAAACCGCTCTATTGGCTTTTCGTCAATCGCTTTGATCATATCTCCGTTCCTTAGCCCTATGCTGCGGCCAACGCTGTCAACGGATATACCAAACTTCATGTTTTTTACCGGCAGGTATTCATCGCCCCAGATACCAAAGGAAATCATATACAGTACTATGGCAATGAGTACATTCATAATAATGCCGCCAAGCATAATTAAAAGACGCTGCCATGGTTTCTTGGAGCGGTATTCCCACGGCTCCGGTGGCAGGGCGAGCGCGTCTTTGTCCATGCTCTCATCCACCATTCCTGATATTTTCACATACCCGCCCAGTGGGAACCAGCCTATCCCGTATTCAGTATCACCCTTCGTCTTTTTGAACAACGAAAAATTAAGCAAACCAGAGAAAGGAAAAAGAAAATCAAAGAACAGGTAAAATTTCTCCACCCTGGTTTTAAACAGGCGCGCGAAGAAAAAATGGCCGAACTCATGCAATACTATCAGGAAGGACAGGCCAGCCAACAATTGTAATGCCTGCATAAGACCGCCTGACATTAATAAAAGGGTATTCAAAAACATATTAATTAATGTGGCTTAATAGATAGATAATTGGCTTTTCTTTAAAAATTCGGTCACTTGTATCCTTGACTCCTTATCAGTCTGCAGGTAATCTTCCATGGTAGGGTGCTGAATAAAGGAAATACATTCAAGGGTTTTCTCTATCATATCACTCATTTCCAGGAAACCTACTTTGTTCTGTAGGAAGGCGTTCACTACCACCTCGTTGGCGGCGTTCAGCACACAAGGTACGTTACCGCCCTTTATCAGTGCTTCCTTCGCTAAAGCGAGATTGCGGAATGTTTTATAATCAGGCGCTTCGAAAGCCAGCTTTGGAAAATCTTTAAAATCAAGGCGCTTGTAATCGTTTTTAATACGCTCAGGGAATGCAAGCGCATACTGTATCGGCAGCTTCATGTCAGGCAGGCCCATCTGCGATTTTAATGAACCATCAATAAACTGCACCATAGAGTGTATTACTGACTGCGGGTGTATCACCACATCTATCTGGTCGTTCTCCAGACCAAACAGCCACTTTGCCTCTATTATCTCCAGCCCTTTATTCATCAGGGTGGCGCTGTCAATGGTTATTTTAGCCCCCATCACCCAGTTGGGGTGTTGCAGTGCATGGGTCGCTTTTACATTAACCAGGTAGTTCGGTTTGCGGCCTAAAAAGGGGCCACCCGAAGCGGTAAGTATCATCTTTTCCACCTTGGTTACATCTTCACCTACCAGGCACTGAAATATTGCAGAGTGCTCGCTGTCAACAGGTATTATTACTGCGCCCTTCGCTTTAGCCCGCGCCATTACCAGCTCACCGGCTACCACAAGCGTCTCTTTGTTGGCCAGCGCTATGCGCTTGCCGGCATCAATAGCGGCCAGTATTGAATTAAGCCCCGCAAAACCAAGTATAGCCCCGAGTACAGTATCAATACTGTCCCATTGCACTACGTCAGCCAACGCGCCGTGACCCGAAAATACCTTTATGGGCAGTTTGGCCAGTGCTTCTTTTACTTCAGTATATTTTTTATCATCAGTTACTACTACGGCATTAGGTTTAAACCTTACTGCTTGCTCTATAAGCAGCGTGCTGTTGCTGTGCGCGCTCAGTACCTCCACTTCAAACAAATCAGGATGCGCGGCCACCACCTCAAGTGCCTGTGTGCCTATGGACCCTGTAGAACCTAATATCGCTAAACGCTTCATAATATCGTGCAAAATTAACCGTTTTTGGCCGAATGATATGCGAAAACTGTATTAAAATTAATACAATGGCACACCAGGCAAACGCCAAATAAAAAACGGCGCAACCCTGTGCGCCGTTTCTATGTGAAATATCACTAATTATTCCTTAATCAACTTTTCTGCTTTCAACATCTGCCCCTCTGCGTTAAACAGCATAAGGGTATAGACGCCACTTGCTAAAGACGATATATTTACCTCTTTTGCGTCTTTAATTTCCATTACCCTGCGGCCGTCTACCGCGCTGATAACAAGCCTTAATGCCTCAGCAGACGTTATATTGATTTTGTCCCGCGCCGGGTTCGGATATATGTTTATTTCAGTCCTGTGCTGGTTACTTACTGCTGTGGTGCCGCCCCCGGTGCCACCACCACCTGTGCCTGTGCCGGTAGTGTCAGTATGTACGGTATCGCCATTAGGGAAAGGATAACCGGTAGAGACTGACTGGCAGCCGTTAGTATCCATTACAGTTACAGTGTAATCAGCCGTGCCAAACGGAATAACCATATTGGTGTTGGCACCTGCAATGGCAACCGAGTTGCGTGACCACTGGTAGCTGCTGTAGTAGTTGGCCGTTTTCAGGTAGGTACCATCAAACACCACCACAGGGTTAGGCAGCGGGAACTCAATTATATAAAACCATGCCGAAGCCGCCGAGCAACCACCCGCAGTAAGCGTGATTACACAGGAGTAATAACCCGTATGCGCAGCGCTGAGCGTATTACCTGTTGCGCCTGGTATATCCACCCCATTAAACTGCCACTGGAAGGTAATGCCGGTAGTAGCGCTGGTTGATGCTGATAATAATGTTGCGCCGCCCCAGCAATGGTTCACAGTGCTCCGTGGTATTATAAGCGGTGTCGTCATTTCACTAAGGGTAACAGGTACAGGGGTGGTGTTGGTGCAACCCAAAGGCGTAGTAACCCTTACGGTATAGTCACCGCCTGTGCCCGCCGTATACGTGCTGGTGGTGGCACCGCTTATTGCGCTGCCGTTGAGGTACCACTGGTAGGTGTTACCCGCACCTGCGGCCGTGCTTAGCCCTACCGCTCCGCCTGTGCAGAAAACAGTAGCGCCAGACACCGCTATCGCCGCCGCCGGCAGTGCTACCGCTGTAGCGTTAGCCACCGCTGTTGTGCTGCTGCAAGGGTAGCTGTTCGTTAATATTGCCCTGTAGTTGCCTGTTGTTGTAGGTGAATAGCTGGTGCTGGTAGCACCAGGTATATCTACACCGGCGTCCTGCCACTGATAGTTAACACCTGTAGCCATCACTACCGATAAGCCAACACTGGCACCCGCGCAGAACGTAAGCGAGCCGGTAATGGTAAGCGTGTTATCAGGTACTGGTACCGCTGTTACCGCTACTGATGATGAACTGGCCGAGCAGCCCGCCGCATTGGTTACCACCACGTGGTAGCTACCACTTGCGCCTGCCGCTAATGTTGATGTGGTAGCACCGCTGATGCCCGTGGAACCAAGTATCCACTGGTAGCTGAGCCCCGCGCCAGTATTGGCGCTCAGGCTTACGCTGTTGCCGCTGCAGAATGTGGTGGCACCCGTTACCGTTACACTGGCTGTTGATGGGTTAACCGTTACCGCTGTCGGCACTGAAATTGATGTACACCCGATGCTGTTGGTTACCGAAACACGGTAGTTGCCTGGCGCATAAGTAAGATAGTAGTCATCAGTAGCGCCGGTTATAATGGACGCGCCTGTGTACCACTGGTAAAGAAAGCCTGTACCCGTGGCTGCCGTAAGTACCACGAAATCACCCGGACACATAGTAGTATCGCCCATGGCCATTATGGTGCTGCCCGGTAATGGCACAACGGTAAATGACGTGGTAGTATAGCAGCCGGCAACCGTATAGGTAATAGTAACCGTACCCGCGGATACCCCGGTTACAAAGCCTAAAGCGTTAACACTGGCTACAGCGCCGTTGCTGCTGCTCCAGGTACCGCCTGCTGTTGTATTAGAAAGCGTGGTGCCAGTGCCCAGGCACACCTGCGTGGTGCCGGTAATAGCCGCTGGTATAGCATTAACAGTAACTGGTACTGATACGCTGCAACCCGCACCTGATGTATAAGATATGGTGGCCGTGCCGGGGCTTACCCCGGTTACCACGCCGCCGCTGCTCACCGTAGCAATACCTGTATTGGTACTGCTCCAGCTGCCACCGGTAGTCGCGTTGCTCAAAGTGGTGGAGCTGCCGTCGCAAACAGAAGTAATGCCCGTAATTGCCGCAGGGAGCGGATCAACCGTTATGCCATGGGTGGAGTAACAGCCGCCGTTGGTATAGGTAATGGTAACAGTGCCGCCGCTCACGCCCATTACAACGCCGCTGCCGGCGTTCACTGTCGCTGTCGCGGTATTGCTGCTGGTCCAGGTGCCGCCGGTTGATGTGTTGTTTAGCGCAATGCCGGAGCCAACGCAGACATTGGTAGCACCTGTAATAGCGGGAGGTACTGAATTAACGCTGATTGGTGTGGTTATATAACAACCCGTGCCCAGCGTATAAGTAATGGTAGCCGTGCCCAGCGCCACGCCGGTTACGTTGCCGCTGCCGTCAATTGACGCTACACTGCCGTTGCTGGTGCTCCATGTACCGGTGCCAGTCGCATTGCTCAGCGTTGTGGTGGAGCCGAGGCAAACAGTTGAAGAGCCCGTAATAGCCGCCGGAAGCGGATTCGCGGTTATGCTCACCGCCACACCACAGCCGGTAGATAAAGTGTAAGAAATAATAGTAGTGCCCGCACCTGTGTTGTATACAATACCCGATCCGCTAACGGTAGCAACCGCTGTGGTGCTGGCGCTCCACGTGCCGCCGGTTGGGGTGTCCCCAAGTCTTAAGCGGGCTACCCCCTGGCAAAACGTAGCCGCCCCGGTCGTAGGTGCCGGCATCGGGTTTACAGTAACAACCTCAGTAGCCGAAGCCGAACCGCACGAGTTGGTGATGTTATAAGTAATGGTATCAGCGCCGGGAGCTACACCCGTTACAACACCGCCGCTGGTTATAGATGCGTTGGTGTTTGATGCCGCCCAGGTACCTCCCGGGGTGGCATCAGCAAGCGTGATGTTTTCTCCCACACAAACCGAACGCGCCCCTGTGATAGGGGATACACTTGGCGTAAGCGTAACAGTCACCAGCATAGTGTCAGCGTCGCTGCCGCAGCTGTTGGTAACTGTGTATGTTATAATTGCAGTGCCGGTTCCGGTACCTGTTACGGTTCCCGAGCTGTTTACCGAGGCTACAGAAGAATTGCTGGTGGTCCATGTGCCGCTGCCACCGCCTGATGTATCAGTAAGCGTAATGCTGCTGGTCACACAAAGTGTATTCAGCCCGGTAATAGTACCCCCCGATGGCAATGCAAGCACCGTAATGCCATAAGTGGCATAAGCCGTGCCGCAGCTTGTAGT
>JACMPD010000257.1 GCA_014377675.1 Taibaiella sp. | reverse complement strand
TAATGATAAATAAAAAAAAGCATTATTTTTTAAAATACAGACCTGCAATCATCAATACGATAGTAATAGAAAATGCAAAGAACCACTTTATCATATCAGTTTTTGCCATCTCTATCCGTGTATTTGTTGTCTCAATTTTAGATAGTATATCCATCTTATCTTCCTTAGTGAGGAAGACATCTTTTTTCTGCTGATACTTCTCTTCAGTTTTAGATTCAAAGTATTCAATTACAACCTCGGCTTCCTTCTCACCAAGCTTATTCTTGAATATTTCATAAACCCTCAGTTCTAAGGTACTCATGACAATTAATTACTGTACAAAAGTAATGTATCCGGATGATAATTTATCAGTAAAAGTACTTAAAAACACAGGTTGCCAAATGGAGATTTGAACCATCGGCCCCGAATTTATTGATTCCGAAAATAGCCACATAGCCATTACTATATCAATCTGCCGTAACTTTATCCTACATTTAAAAACCCATGCAAGGATACCATTTTTCAAAATTTAACCCTAACGAAAACGCCAAGTCCCCATTTGAATCTTTGCTTGATGTTTTTACCGAAATGCTGCAATACACAAGCGGTGATGCGGCAGAAGCGCTGAGCTGGCTTACACAGCTGGATAAGAAATATGGCCTTACCACTAAAGACTACGGCATTGGCGATTTTATTGACGAGCTGAAAGAACAGGGATACCTGAAAGAAAATGAAATGGATGGCTCCTTCAAAATAACTTCAAAAACGGAGCAGGGCATCAGGCAGCGTTCGCTTGATGAAATTTTCGGGAAGCTTAAAAAAACAAAAAGCGGCAGCCACCATACATTTAAAACCGGGCAGGGTGATGAGCCTAACCCCGAAACGCGGGCCTATGAGTTTGGCGACGCACCGGAGAGCATCAACTACACCGGCAGCCTGAGAAATGCCTTTATTAACAGAGGAATAGAAAATTTTTCCATGCACCAGGATGACCTGGAAATTCACGAGACCGATTTTAAAACCCAGACCTCTACTGTGCTGATGATTGACATCAGCCACTCCATGATATTGTATGGCGAAGACCGCATAACCCCAGCCAAAAAAGTAGCTATGGCGCTCGCCGAGCTCATAACCACACGCTATCCCAAGGACACCCTGGATATTGTTGTGTTCGGCAATGATGCTTGGCAGATAGAAATTAAAGACCTTCCTTACCTTGAAGTAGGCCCGTACCACACCAATACCGTTGCCGGGCTCGAACTGGCAACAGAGCTGCTGAGGCGCAGAAAAAACCCCAACAAGCAGATCTTCATGATAACTGATGGCAAGCCTACCTGCCTGAAGATTGGCGGAAAATATTATAAAAACAGCTTTGGTATAGACAGCAAAATACTCAACCGCACCCTTAACCTTGCCGGGCAGCTCAGGCGGCTGAAGATACCCGTTATCACTTTTATGATAGCTGATGACCCCTACCTACAGGCCTTCGTCCGTAACTTTACTGAAGTGAATAACGGCAAGGCATTTTACTCCTCGCTTGACGGCCTGGGTGGCTTTATATTTGAAGACTATGTACGCAATAAAAAGCGCACCGTGAGGTAGCATTTGTGCAATCACATTTTTGAACCAATATTTACTAATTTCGCAGCGTTACGACAACAACAAAATACCTTATGCACGCCAGTTTACAGCATCTTTTCAGTAACCAGCCCAACGACTCTGATAATTTTTTCCTGCTTGCGGGTCCCTGCGTTATTGAAAGTGAGGAAGTGATTATGAAAACCGCTGAAAGGGTGATAAGCATCTGTAAAAAGCTACAAATACCCGTTGTCTTTAAGTCATCTTACCGAAAAGCCAACCGCAGCAGGCTGGATAGCTTTTCAGGAATAGGGGATGAAAAAGCGTTGAAAATACTGGCGAAAGTGCGGGCTGAGTTTGGTGTGCCACTTGTTACTGACATACATGATGCCGCGGAGGCTGAAATGGCAGCTGAATATGTTGATGTATTACAAATACCTGCTTTTCTCTGCAGGCAAACCGATATTCTCATTGCCGCAGCTAAAACCGGCAAAGTGGTCAATGTAAAGAAGGGCCAGTTTCTTTCGCCTGAATCCATGATTTTCGCAGTTGATAAGATAAGGCAGAGTGGCGATGAAAATATAATAATTACTGACAGGGGCACCATGTTTGGATATCATGACCTTATTGTTGACTACCGGGCCATACCTACTATGCAGGCTATGGATGTGCCTGTTGTACTTGACTGCACTCATTCGCTACAGCAACCTAACCAGGCCAGCGGTGTAACCGGAGGCAATCCCAAAATGATTGAGACTATTGCCCGTGCAGGCATTGCCGTTGGCGCTGACGGCCTTTTTATTGAGACACACCCTGACCCCTCAAAAGCCATGTCTGATGGCGCTAATATGCTCCATCTTGATCTGCTGGAGCCGTTGTTGTTAAAGCTAACCCACTTAAGAAAAGCGGTTAATGAATTATAAATAATTTTATTAATAATTTGTTGTCTGCGCGATGGATTATCCTATATTTTTAATCTGATGAATGAAGTGTTGGAGTTTTTAAGGCATTTATTTGATACATCTGGTTTTCCGCCGCGGTGGCATTGTGGCCATTGGTCGGAGTTTCATGGCTGGCTGTACATTATAAGTGACCTTTCTGTATGGCTCGCCTATTTTGCCATTCCAATCGTCATATTAAAGTACGTTTCCCGGAAAATTAAAGCCCGCTATACAAAGCTGTATTTTCTGTTTGCGGCTTTTATACTGGCCTGTGGTTCTACTCACTTGTTAGATGCCATTATGTTTTGGTACCCGTTTTACCGGGTCAGCGCCCTCGTTAAGCTCGCTACAGGCATTGTGAGCTGGGTTACCGTTTTTTCGTTAATCAGGTTATTGCCAAAGGCGTTCGCAGATAAGACAGCTGATCAGCTTGAAGCAGAAATAGAATACCGCAAAGAGATTGAGCAGGAGCTCAAAATCAGAAACCAACAGCTTACTGAAGCGCTGGAGATAGCGCGCCTCGGCCACTGGCAGTGGGATGTGCAGACTAATAGAGTAGAATGGTCTGATATGACCCTCAAGATGTTTGGGCTGGGAGAGGAGAGCAAGCAAATGAACTATGAAGCCTACCTCCAGCAAATGCATGTGGAAGACAGGCAGTTTGTGCATGACGCTATTATGCAGGCGTTTAAGAATAAAGAATTTCCTAAGTTTTACCACCGGATACTACTACCCGGCGGCCAGGTAAGAATTATGCTTTCGCGGGGAGATGTTATACTCGACAGTAACGGAAAAGTAGCCAAAATGATCGGTACGGTACAAGACATAACAGACATGAAAAACACGCAGGAAGAGTTGCTGCTGAAAACCCAGAAACTGGAGGCTTCCAATATTGAACTGCAAAAGTTCGCATCTATTACATCTCATGATCTGAGGGAGCCATTAAGGAAAATCATCACATTCGGCTCTATGCTGGAGCGCGACAGCGACTCCCACCTCAGCGAAAAAGGCACTCTGTACCTCGGAAAAATGACACATTCCTCGCTCAGGATGCAAAAACTTATTGAAGACATTCTTGATTTTTCGAGACTGACGGTTGATAAACACGCATTCACGAAGGTGCGCCTTAACAATGTTGTGGCCCAGGTGATTATGGATATGGAAGTAGCTATCCAGAAGTCAGCAGCGAAAATAGTGACCACTGACCTGCCGGAAATAGATGGGAATGAAAGCCAGCTGGGGCAGTTGTTTCAGAATCTTATCGGAAATGCCATAAAATTCAACAAGGTTGGCCTTACTCCGTTCGTGGAAATTAAAGCTGAAATTGTGGACAGCACGGCCTTGCCGCAGGCAACGGAGGGAAATAATTCACTTGTGCGTAACCCGGAATACAAGAACAATGAACGCTATTGTAAAATATATATACATGACAATGGGATAGGATTTGACGAAGCCTATCTTGATAAAATATTCCTCATATTCCAGCGGCTGCACGATAAAAGCGAATACGAGGGCACCGGCATAGGGCTGGCAATATGTAAAAAGGTTGTCGACTTACACAATGGTTTTATCTCGGCCTACAGCAATCCGGGGGAGGGTGCTACGTTCATGATTATTCTTCCGTTGGTACAGGCACCGGAATATGAAGATACCGGCGATTAATTAAGAGTGGGAAAGTTATTACTATATAAACCTTATTGGCCGAGATTTGCGTTTTTAAGGTACTCAGCAAGGTCTTCCATGTCTCTCTTCCTTAATACATCTTTAGCGGGCACATGCTTTATTGCTCCGTTTTCGCTGATGATTATGGTCTGGTCATTGGCCGCCCGCTGTTCCAAAAATCTCCTTGAAGCTAACTTCAGCCCGAACTCAATACGGGCCAAAATTTCAGCACTTCCAAATTTACGCTCCATAAGCCTGCTTTTGCATTCTGTCCCAAATTTCGTTATCCTGAATCATATGTCCAATTTTTTCTTCACTACCGCCTATCAGTGTTAAATTACCATTTGAGTTGTCCGCAAGTATCCATGAGTTACATATTGGCATAAACAACGTGAAGAAATTTTTGATGCCATTGTGGTATCTGCGTTCAACTACGTCATCAGGTATATGGTGCCCGCCGCTCTTTACCCTTTCCGCCACCCGTTCAATGGCCATTTGGTAAGAGCTGAGCCAAATATACAGCAGGGTGACCTTGTAGCCTTTTTGGTGTGCCTTTTTAATGAGCGCCACATAGCTTTTGGTAGTGAGCGTGGTCTCTTTCGCGAAGTCACTTCCTTGCTCCAGCAGTTCGTTTACCCGGTTCAGCATTACCCGGCCGGCTTCTATAGCTGCGCTTTCCACGTTTAACGGTGCTATGCTTTTGGCAATGTTGTCCGCATTCACAAATTCGCTGCAGTTCAATAGTTCAGGCAGTATGGTGACACTCGCGGTAGTTTTACCCGCGCCGTTACAACCCGCTATAATATAAAAGTCTGCCGTTTCATGTTGCAAATATAAACGATTTACAGATCACACCGCCAGTTTGGTCCCTCGGTTCCGCTCCTCCATTTGCGGCCGGTTGTTAAGGGGAAGCCGTTATCACTACCGTTAATGAAGTAATGCGACCGTTAGTGAAGTTATTTTGGAATGAGCTGCCTGCATTATTTACTTTGCAAGTATAATACACACAGTCAAAGTCAACTTAAGTATTCGCTTTAAAGGATGTAAGAAATCTCCGGCTTCTTTACCTCCATTATTTAACGCTAAAATTTACTTTTATGAACAGGTATCAACTCGCAGCGCTCCAGTTAGCTTTACTTTCCCCGCCCGCAAAGCGGCGGGAAAGGTGGTTAGGCTCGGTTTCTAAGCCACCCCGTTTTACTCCGGCTGACTACACGTGCCACAGAGGTCTGTCGATGGCAAGGTTGAAGTCGCCTTACGACAGCACTGCCACCGAAACATCATATTGCTGGAACATGAATAGCCGGTTTGCCGGTGTGTGCGCCACGCGCAAATAGGTTTTGCTGAGCAGCGGGCAATGGCTTAATTCTTCATTCCAACACAGGCGGTTGTAGCCCCGTTAATAACTTTAGTGTATTTTACACGCTCATTGATGAGCCAGCAGATAAAAATTGTTTGTACCGTTACGAACGACCTTAATTATGATCAGCGGATGATACGCATCTGCACATCACTCACTGAAGCGGGCTATGATGTTACGCTGGTGGGGTTTGAGCGGCGCAACAGTAAGCCAATAATACCGCGGCCTTTTAAGCAGGTGCGGTTGTCCATTATTGCAGAGCAGGGGAAGTTACTTTACATTCATTACTGGCTCAAACTTTTCTTTTTCCTTTTGTTCCGCAAAGTGGATATACTATGTGCTATTGACCTGGATACTATAATGCCGGTTTACTATGCCTCCCTGCTCAGGAAAAAGAAAAGGGTCTATGATGCACATGAAATATTTACAGATCTTAAAGAGGTAATATCACGGCCTGCAGTGCATAAGATGTGGCTGTGGATAGCCGGCCATACTATACCAAATTTCCCTGTCGGTTATACCATTGGCGAATGCTATGGCGAGGATTTCCTTAAAAGATATGGCGTAAACTATGGTATAGTGCGCAATGCTACCATACTGCGCCCGGTAACCATACCTGAAAAACCGGAGCGTTTTATATTGTACCAAGGCGCGGTGAATGTAGGCAGGTGCTTTGAGCAACTGATACCTGCCATGCAGTTTATTGATGCGCAGCTCGTGGTGTGCGGAGCAGGTAATTTCTTTGATCAGGCCACAGCACTTACAAAACAACTGGGTCTTGAACACAAAATAACTTTTAAGGGCTATGTACCACCCGCAGAGCTCACACAATATACATTACGGGCCTGGGTAGGCATTACCCTGTTTGAAGATACCAGCCTTAGTAACCGGTTGTCTTTAGCCAATCGCTTTTTTGACTACATGCACTTTGGGGTGCCGCAGCTATGTATACAATACCCGGAGTATGAGCGTATTAATTCACGCTATGAGATAGCGGCCCTGATAGCCGACCCTGCGCCTGATAGTATAGCGGCAGCACTCAACAGGTTGCTCAATGATGAAGAATATTATAATATGCTGCAGCAAAACTGCCTGGAGGCGCGGGAGCACTATTGCTGGCAACTGGAAGCAAAAAACCTGGTGAACATTTACAATAAACTAAGTGCGGAATAGACTACATATCGTCTCTTTTGATGTGCCGTGGCCCGCTGACTATGGCGGTGCTATTGATGTTTTTTATAAGATCAAGGCCTTGCACGCCGAAGGGTGCGCCATAATACTGCATTGCTATGAATATGGCAGGGCTCACGCGCCTGAATTGGAACAGTATTGCGAAGCCGTATATTACTACACTCGTGCCACCGGGCTCAGCGGCATATCTGCCGTTTTACCCTACATTGTTTACTCGCGGCGCAATGCGGCCTTGCTGAAACGGCTGGCTGAAATTGACGCGCCTGTTTTATTTGAAGGCGTCCATACCGCGTATTTTCTGGGCCACCCATCTCTCAAAAACAGGTTTAAAGCCATAAGGGTGCATAATGTAGAGCACCATTACTATGCTCAGCTCAGCGCTAAGGAACCTTCAACGCTCCGAAGGCTATACTACATGGCGGAGGCAATATTGCTCAGGCGATTGGAACACAAGCTCCATGCCGCTGATGCATTTTTTCCGCTCTCCGCTGAAGACACCTGCTATTTTCAGAAGCTGTACCCCTGCGCCGTAAACGTCTTCATCCCGCCTTTTCACCAGCACGGGCAGGTAACCAGTAAAGAAGGCAATGGGCAGTATTGCCTTTACCAGGGCAATCTCGCACACCCTGAAAACCGGGAAGCTGCACTATTCCTGCTCAGGGAGGTGTTTCCTTATACGCAACTGCCGGCAGTGATAGCCGGGCGCAATCCGGGGCAGGACATTATAAAGGCATGTGGCGCTATACCCGGGTGCCGGTTAATAGTAAACCCTGATGCGGCAACAATGGATGCCCTGCTGGCTGATGCCCATATACATGTGTTGCCCACCTTCCAGCAAAGCGGTGTGAAACTAAAATTGTTGACTGCATTATTCGGGGGAAGGCATGTTGTTACCAATAAGGCCATGCGCTATGGCACAGGTATGCCTGATGATATTTGCCCTGTAGCCAACTCAGCTGCTGATTTTATAACTATTGTTAATCACCTCGTTGCAGTGCCATTTACGCAAGCCCATATAGCGCAAAGAAAGGCGCTGTTAGCACCTTATGAAAATGCTGTAAATGCAAAGCTCCTGAAAAAGGAGATAGTTGGAAGATAATATTCCTATACTCCTGCAGCGCTGATTTCTTTCACCTCGCTGTTTTCAATGCGCACTACACGGGCAGGGTACTTCTGTATAATAGAATAGTCATGAGTGGCCATTATAAATGCTGTCTGATAGTCTCGGCATATATTAAAGAGCAACTGCATTATTTCGTCAGTCGTCTCCGGGTCCAGGTTTCCGGTAGGCTCATCAGCAAGTATCAGCTTGGGGTTGTTGAGCAGGGCGCGCGCTATATCCACCCGCTGTTGCTCACCGCCTGACAATTCATAGGGCATCTTAACGCCTTTATTTCTAAGGCCAACTTTTGAAAGTACATTTTCAATTTTCTCCTTGATCAGCACATTGTCCTTCCATCCCGTAGCCTTTAGTACAAATTCAAGGTTGTCATATACGTTCCTGTCCGTCAGCAGCCTGAAATCCTGGAACACGATGCCGAGGTTACGGCGCAGCAGCGGAATTTTTTTCCACGTAAGGTCTTTCAGGTTAAAACCGGCTACACTTCCTTCGCCCTCTTTCAGGTACAGATCTCCATACATGGTTTTCAGCAGGCTTGATTTGCCACTGCCCGTTCTGCCTATCATGTAAATAAATTCACCAGCGCCAACTTCAAGGTTTACATTATGTAATACCATGCTGTCGCCCTGGTATATATTTACCTGCTTCAGAGATACTATGCCTGGTCCCATCATCATTCTGTTCCTGTTTGCGGCAAAGTTAAACGCAATAACACACTTTATACGCAATAAGTTCTCTTAAATTTTAGCATAAAAAAAAGGCTGCACATGCGGCAGCCTTTTTTTAGTCTTACTGAAATTTATTAATAAACAACCAGTTTCTGAGTATGTATCTGGTTACCTGTTGCGGTTTGTACCAGGTAAATTCCTTTTACAGTTATTACAGAAGCAGGTATTTCAATTTGTGCTTCGTTACCATTCAATACCTGGCTGGTAGTGTACACCACTTTACCGGTAATGTCTGAAACAATTACTTTCGCGGTCACGTTATCGGCGTCTTTTACTATTACGTAAGCGTTGCCGTTAGTTGGGTTTGGCGCTACAAGTACATCCTGAGCCGCCATAGTTACCGCGCTTACCTCAGCAGGGAACGTGCTGAAATTGATGCGGTCAACGTAGAAGTTGTTGCCGGTGCTGTAATTCTTGAAAATATGGTCAACTCCCGGCCTGTAACGGAAACGGAACACCACATAATTTGTCCTAGCAATAGCAGGAATGTTAAGCGTGCGCGGAACCCAGTCACTCTGAGAGGTTGGCGTGTAAGGGGTTGGTATTGCACCTTTGTTTGCCAGGTTACCTTTAGATATAGTGGTCATCTTCGTCCACGCTTGACCCTTGTTGATAGAATAGTATACTTCAAAGGTATCGGTTACTTCAAGGGAGTTACTTGACCTTGAAGCACCTGAAGTGAAGAAGTTAAGGTTGCAAGCACCCGTAGTACCGAATGAGGTCAGGTTAAGCGGAACACTGTAGAAATCATCATAATCGCCAAGCGGAGAACCAGTAAAAGGAGTTATGCCAAATGAAGGGTTCAGCCTGCTGTCATAACCGGTATACTTCAGTGCGTGGTTATCATAAAGACCGGTGCTGGTATGCTCCCATCCAAATTCATTGTTGTAATAGTTGAATAAAGGCCATTTTGCAGCATCACCGGCCGGTTCAAACTCCTGGTAATAATCTTTTCCGGTAACAGCGGTAGGCGAAGCTACATAGATTGAATTAGGCCAGCTTTGGGTGGTAGACCACGGTATTGAAGTATCCACGGCATGGTTGCCGGTTGCTGTCATGGTAACATTTACCCAGCCCTCATCAGTAAAGGTAACGTTAGGGCCCACGCCTATTGCCGGGTTGTTAATGGTAGTATCAGGTACTGATGCGCCATTGGTAAAGGTGAATCTCACTTTCTTAATGGTGTCATTCCATGACATGTTCTTAATGCTGAGATTGGCACCAGGACAAGTAAAATATTGCATCTTTGTGCCATAAGTAGCTGAAAATTCAGGTATTGGCTTAAGATCAGGGCGTGGCACGAAGCCCCCTGTAGAGTTCACCACACCTGTACGCAACAAATTGGCTGGTTTCGACAGGTTATCCCTGTTACCCATATCGCTGTTCAGGGCTGCATGCATACGCTCTACCTGTCCTTTAGTAAACATCCTGGAGCAAAAAGTGTAGTCCATTATGTTTTGGGCGTTTACCGTATCAGGATAATTTACCAATGAATCATTAGTATAAGGGGTGTCACGCCTCGTGTACACCTTGAAATAGTTGGTTGCGCATATGGTGTCATACAGTGCCGCCGTCGTACAACCTGTAACATTATGGCCTAATGTTGGTGGGGTATCATCTACCTGGTCACTGCCGCCATCAGAGCAGCTACCTGCACCCGCTGCGTTTACTTCACCCCAAATGTGTTTCAGGTTAAGTATGTGTCCCATTTCATGGTTAATGGTCTTATCTCTACCCATGTAATCAAACAGGGAAATAATACCATCACTGTAAGGTACCGCACCTGCCGTAGACGGGAATACAGCATATGCTGCGGCCATACTTTTTGCTGCGCCCATTTGTTCAATAGACCAGATATTTATGTACGATGCCGGAGCCCAAATGTCAAACTTTGCCTGATCATCAGCGCTGTGTGTCAGGTAAGAGCGCCTGCGGGTTATACCCTTGGTAGGGTTACCGTTAGGGTCTATTGTGGCAAGGTGAAGACGGATCTTAGGGTTACCTATGTACTTTTTGAACGGAGCTATTACATCATTGGTATCCGCATTTTGTTTGGCGAACACTACATTCCATTCATTTACATAGGCAAAAATTTGGTCATCAGTAAGGTACTCCGCACCGTAATCATGTACAATATGCACTACTATTGGTATATCATACCACATAGTGTCGCTGGCGGCAGTGGTGCGCAGGCGGGAGAAATCAATTTTACGAATGCCTGCCGCTATCTGGCTTTCCAGTTCAGCTTCGTATTTTACTATTTCAGGATGCTGGG
>JACMPD010000256.1 GCA_014377675.1 Taibaiella sp. | reverse complement strand
GTATATTTGTTCCGGGTACAATTAGACAACGCAGCATATATTAAGATAAAAATAATAATACAAAACTAATTTTTAAAATAAAATAACCAATATGAAAAAATTACTTTTAGCGTTGTTTACAATGCTATGCTCTGGCAGCATTGCGCTCGCCCAGGGAGACACTACCATTTACTTATCAATATTTCAACCGGAAATGCTCTCACTGGTCTAAGGGTCCCGCTTCGTCCTAACCCAGTCAAGCGTCCGCTTGTTTCCGGGAAGCGGGACTCTTCGACCAGTTTGGGGGAAGTATAAATACAAAAATAAGTTATTGCCGCCCCGGTAAAACCATTCATCTAAAATCCTGAACCAATTGGCATTGATACGCCGGTTTAGGCGAGAAGCACCCATGCATTAAAAGTTGCCAAAAAGTTCTTACTTTTATTTAATAAAATATATTCCCTATGAAGTCTGTCTTGTTTCTTCTATTTCTCCTGCTGCCCTTCAACATTTTCGGGCAATCGACTTTTGCTCCCGTAGGTGCCGAATGGTACAATGACATGGGATATGGTGTTTTTCATACTTATACCGAGCTTGATACAACTATAAACGGGGTGCCGTGCCGTAAGATAAGGCAAACGGCTAATGAACTGCCGTACTGGATCAGTCTTGGACTTACTGTGCATGATTTAGACAATATATATGTTTATAATAGCCCTGATACGGTTTTTGTTTACAACCGGTACTTTAACAGATTTACACCTTTATATGTTTTTAATGTGCATGCAGGCGATACTATTAAGCTACCTATTTTGCCTTTGATGATTGGGAGCTTTGTCCTGAATTCTCCTGATTCTACTTTTTTGACAATGGTAGATTCTGTTAAGCAGGTGGTATATGACACCGCAACACTTAAAACAGTTTATACGCACCCTATACAAAAAGACTCAATGGGTTATGATGTTGGCTTTATGTATAGATATGGCAGAGATACGACAGGCGCATATGTGGAAAAAATAGGGAATGCCCGTGGTATGTTGATGCCAGGATGCGGCATGTGTGCCGTACTGGCTACTGAATCTATTCCAAACATTGGCAGGTTAAGATGCTATAACGATACAGGACTGAGCGTGAAAATGATTGCCGGGATTTGCGGAAACCCACCGGCAGGTGTGGAAACAATGGCACAGAAAACACTCAATGTTTATCCTATTCCTGCTACTGATATATTAAACATAGAAGGTGTTCCCTACGGAGCCCAAATAAAATTTTGCTTAACGGACCTGATCGGCAAAGAAATATGCAGCACCAATACAACCAGCCTCCGGCTTACTTTCCAGCCTGGTGGTATATACATAGCCCGGATAGAGATTGGAGACGGCAGCGTTTTTTATAAAAGAGTGATTGTGTTGCGTTAGTAGTGTTATACCTTGTATTTTCATTACACTTCATACATCCCTATTCGCTATAAGCTACAATTTTACTACTTTTAGCCCCTCCAAATAACGAACTATGAAATTGCTCGAAAACAAGACGGCACTCATTACAGGCGCGAGCCGGGGCATCGGCGAAGCTATTGCTTTGAAATTCGCTGAAAATGGCGCAAACATCGCTTTTACTTTTCTGTCATCAGAAGAAAAAGCCAAAGCGCTTGAAGAGCGGCTGACTGCTATGGGCGTGAAAGCGAAGGGTTACAAAAGTGACGCGGCCGACTATAAAGCCAGCGAGCAATTGGCCGCCGATGTACTCAAAGAATTTGGCACAATAGATATATGTGTGAATAATGCGGGCATAAGCAAAGACAACCTACTCCTGCGCCTCACCCCCGAGCAATGGGATGATGTAATGCAGGCCAACCTGAAAAGTGTGTACAACCTTACCCGCCAGGTAATAAAACCTATGATGAAGGCCAGGGCGGGCAGCATCATTAACATGAGTTCGGTGGTAGGTGTAAAAGGCAACGCCGGGCAGAGTGCCTACGCAGCCTCCAAAGCCGGGATAATAGGGTTTACCAAGAGTATAGCACAGGAAATAGGCAGCCGAAACATCCGTTGCAACGCAATAGCCCCCGGCTTCATAGAAACCGATATGACGCACTACCTTAAAGACGGCGGCGCTGAAAAATGGTTTGAAAAAATACCACTGGGTAAATTCGGTAAGGCGGAAGACGTGGCAAATGCGGCGTTGTTTCTGGCATGCGACATGAGCACCTACATCACCGGCCAGGTGCTTAATGTATGTGGCGGCATGGCGGTGTAAAGCAAGAAGCACCGCTTTGATTTTTATGCCGGTAACCAGCCGGGAAGGCAACTTTAATGTATTTGCTGGGCGGGGTGGTTACTTTATCTACTTACGACTATTTAATTTACTTTTGGGTTAACAAAAACACTTCTGAATGCAAAAATTACATGCTGCTATTACCGCTGTGGGGGGATATGTGCCGAAATACAGGCTTACCAATGCCGAGCTGGAAACGATGATGGATACCAATGATGAGTGGATACAGTCAAGAACGGGCATCAAAGAAAGGCGTATACTAAAGGGAGAAGGCAAAGGCAGCAGTGATCTTGCGGTGGAGGCAGTAAAAGTATTGCTGGCAAAAAGAAAAATAGACCCTACCGAAATAGAAATGGTGATTTGCGCCACCACCACGCCTGATATGCAGTTTCCGGCCACAGCCAATGTAATATGTGATAAAGCCGGCATGACCCGGGCATGGGGTTATGATGTAAACGCCGCCTGTAGCGGTTTTATATATGCGCTTACTATTGGCGCGCAGTTTATTGAAACTGGCAGGCACACAAAGGTGCTGGTGATAGGTGTTGATAAAATGAGTTCTATAATGAACTATGAAGACCGCGCCACTTCAATAATTTTTGGTGATGGCGCCGGTTGTGTTTTACTGGAGCCTGATGCCGAGGGTAACGGTATTATAGATTCTATTCTGCGTAGTGATGGTAAGGGCCGCGCTTTTCTGCACCAGAAAGCGGGCGGTTCGGTGAAACCGGCTACCATAGAGACGGTGATGAACAAAGAACATTTTGTTTACCAGGAGGGCCAGGCCGTGTTCAAGTTCGCCGTTAAAAACATGGCAGAGGTGGCCGCTGAAATAATGGAACGCCACAAACTTACGGCTGATGATATTGCATGGCTGGTGCCACACCAGGCCAACAAGCGAATAATAACCGCCACAGCCGAGCGTATGAACCTGCCCGCTGAAAAAGTGATGGTAAACATTGAAAAGTTCGGTAACACCACCAACGGCACACTTCCCCTCTGCCTGTGGGAGTGGGAGGGTAAACTGAAGAAAGGGGATAATGTAATACTTGCCGCTTTCGGTGGCGGCTTCACTTGGGGCTCTACGTATGTGAAGTGGGCTTATGACAGTGAGTAGGGCAGTGCAATATTTTACCGCGGCCCAATAAGATAGTACTGCTTAGCAATGGCATTTCCTGCTTAGTTTAGAGGGCAGTTCTGCTGCCCTATATCATTCTTCTCACCACCCTTAAGTTATGCGTTCGCTTCCTGAGCGATACGCTTATGATGCCACCCGGGTCTATGCGGTCCGTAACCACATGCCCCGTCGTTTCCGTTGCGTGCACAATGGTCTGGTTATCAAGCAACATGCCCACATGGGTTATTTTGCCGTCCGCGTTGTCAAAGAAAGCCAGATCTCCGCACTGTGCTGTCTCCAGGAAGTCAACAATCACACCTTGTTGGGCCTGTTGCCCGGCATCGCGTTGCAGGGGTATATTGCACAGCTTGTAGGCCATTTGTGTGAGCCCGGAGCAGTCTATTCCGTAAATGCTCCTGCCGCCCCATTGGTAGGGTGCGTAGCCATATAACAACACCGCTTCTTTCAGGCTCGCCTGGCTGGCT
>JACMPD010000255.1 GCA_014377675.1 Taibaiella sp. | reverse complement strand
TTGCGGTACTCCAGGTACCACCGGTTTCAGTTGACGAAAGCGCAATACTTTCACCCGCACAAACTGAAGCAGGGCCGGAAATAACAGCTACAGAAGGGGTTGGAAAAACAGTAATAGTCAAAGTAATATATCCTGAAGCTGCACCATCAGATATACGAACTTTAATAGAATCAAGACCATTATAATCTAACGCCGGAGTGTACGCAAGCCCTGCAGGCATTACTGTACCGCCTGTGCTGGTAGTGCTGTAAGACAGAGAACAAGTACCATGTGAAGGGCCCGAAACCAGGCTCCAGCTAAGCGTTTGCCCGGTGTCAACATCCCTCACTCTGAGAAGGTAATTTAAATTGTATGTGCCACTATTCTGGCACATACCGAAACGGTATCCACCGGAGAAGAACGAAGGAACGCGGTTAGTTACCGACGAGTTGATGACCTTCCGGATACTGTTGCCAGACAAATCGGCTATATATAAATTACCGCTTACATCAACTCCCAAACCACCGGGATATACTATTTGCGCTGCCGTTGCCGCACCACCATCACCGCTGTAACCAGATGTGCCGTTACCTACAACTGTAGAAATAACACCTGAAGCATTCACTTTTCGGACTCGCGCATTGTATTGATCTGTAATATATATATTACCACTACCATCTACAACTACACCCTCCGGACTATTTAATGTCGCAGCGGTTGCTGCTCCTCCATCACCGCTGTAACCGTAGCCGCCATTGCCGGCTACAGTTGTTATGACACCTGAAGTAGTTACTTTCCTGATCCTGCTGTTATTGCGATCTCCAATGTATACATTCCCGCTGCCGTCTACCGCCATAGAATAAGGTTGATTCATTGTAGCCGCAGTAGCCGGGCCACCATCACCACTGAAACCCGCAGAGCCGGTTCCCGCAATAGTAGTAACAACGCCGGAAGCGTCCACTTTTCGGATCCGGTTATTACTTTGATCCGCAATATATAAATTTCCAATACCATCAGTGACGGCACCAGTAGGGTAGGCGAATGCCGCGTTAGTGGCCTGGCCGCCATCGCCGCTGAACCCTACCGTTCCGCTTCCGGCTACAGTAGTTATAATACCGGAACCATTCACTTTACGTATACGTTGGTTAGTTACATCTGATATATATACATTGCCGCGGCCATCTACAGTTACAAAGACGGGATCATGTAAAGCAGCCGCAGTAGCCTGGCCGCCGTCACCACTGAAGCCCGCACTGCCTGTGCCTGCTATAGTAGTGATAACTCCTGAGGTATTCACTTTTCGTATCCGTTGGTTAGCCAGATCTGCTATATATATATTTCCGCTGGCATCTACAGCTACTCCATAAGGATTGGCTATTGCAGCCGCAGTAGCCTGGCCTCCATCGCCACTAAAACTCCTCGTTCCGGTACCGGCTACGGTAGTAATATTTTGTGCAAACGCAGCCTGCACTGTAACACAGCATAGTGCTGTCAACTTAATAAATCTGTGCATATTTCTTTTTTTGTAAAAATAATTAAAGTTTCCTACACATACAATCACCCTAAAGGGTTAGCTTTAATTAACTACCCATTCACTTAAGAAAATTGCGTAGTTTTACCTTATTACCTCATTCCAATCGCTTTGCCCGTACGGCATATAGAAATCTTTGAAAACAAATTTAAATTTATCAGACAGAGAGCGACAAGTTCTTACCTTACTGGCTACAGGAAACAGTACTCTTTCAACAGCATCTGCATTAGGCATATCGGCTGAGACGGTAAAAACTCACAGAAAGAACATTTTATTGAAATTGGGAGCCAAAAATATCGCACATGCTACCAGCATAGGTATCAATAACGAAATAATATCTACCAAATTTGATATAGCCAAGGTGCCATAATTTCAGATTGCCTATAAAGAAAAACACTCATTATTTCATGCGCAAAACTCAGAAAAGCGCAGGGAAGTCGACGATATGTAACTGCGTGTTTAAAACTGGTTATTTCAGCCAAAAGGTAAGCCTACCCTATAGTATAATAAACGCAGGTGGTTACAAAGTTGCGCAAAAAGGGGATGTAGGTGATGGGAGTCCACTGCACGCGGGGTTTCAGGCCGAACTTGTACTTGTAGATAGGGTTAATAAGGTAGTGTTGTTTTTTAAGAATTTTGTAGCCGCTTTCTTTTACTATGCGCTCAAAGCGCTCAATGGTGATGCGGGTTTCTTTCACCTCCATGAGGTCCGCAATAATTGCTGGGTGCTCACCCGCCAGCTTAAGTATGCCTTTATAAAGAAAATTAGGCAATATATGATAGTATGGCAGTACGCTGACCCATTTTTTGTGGGCGGTCTGCTGATGGCCGCCGAAAGGCATATACCATGGCGGGAAGCCAAAGAAGACCTGCCCGCCGGGCTTCAGGAGTTTTTTAAGGTAGGGTATAAATTCCTCTTGCTGATGCACATGCTCAATAACATCTTTTAATATTATTACATCAAAAATCCCTTTAAAGCGCTTCAGGAAAGGTTCGTCAAAGATATTTATGCATAAAAATTCGGCCTTTCCTTCCTTTACTTGCTTTTCCAGAAGTTCATTGGCTATATCAATACGCTCGGGGGCCAGGTCCACTCCCACGCAGTGGCATCCCCGTTCCATAAAAGGCAGCAACACCCCACCCTCGCCGGTTCCTATTTCCAGTATTTGCATACCGCTGCCCACCTGCTTGGTCTCTTCAATGAACGGCAATACATAAGACGCGGAGTTTTCAACCTGCTGATCAAAACGAACTTTGTAATCTAAGTGCTGCTTCAGTGCCAATGGAAAATGGATTTAGTGGTCAAATTTAGTTTTTTATTTGGTCGGGTATGCAATAAGTTTTGCAATGCATCACTGTTTGGGTTGGGCGTTTTCAGCTCTTGCGCGGTTACTTAGCTGCATCCTGATGCTTTCATGGTGTATTTTTTCATATACGGCAATAATAAAATCTTTTGAAAGATCCTTTTCTTCTGCCCTTGCGCCGGTGCTTTCCACTATTTCGCGCCATCTTGATGGCTGGTATGTGGTCATGTTACAGGCAGTTTTCACATCGCCTATCTGGCCGCTGATGTCCATTCTTTTGGCTATAAGGTCAATGATCTCCATGTCAATGGTATCCATAAGCTGCCTGAGGTATTCAAGTTTTACCTGGCTGCTCATATCATCAGTAAACTCATCGCGGTGCATCAGTCCGCTCAAAATTTCCCTGAGGCGGGCTGGCGTCACTTGTTGCCTGGCGTCGCTCCATGCTTTATCAGGGTTTAGGTGCGTTTCTATCATCAGTCCATCGAAGTGCATGTCCAGTGCTTTTTGCGAAGCTTCGGCAATCAATTCCCGCTTGCCGGTGATGTGGCTGGGGTCGCAGATGATGGCCAGTTCCGGCCGCCTGCGCTTCAGCTCAATGGGTATCGGCCAGTTGGGCTGGTTGCGGTAACCGGCGGCGGGGCTGTAGCCTGAAAATCCCCTGTGGATTGCCGCAACATGTTTAATGCCCGCTTTTTCTATTCGTTCAATTGCGCCCATCCAGAGTTCAATATCAGGGTTGACCGGATTTTTGACCATTACGGGTATATCCACCCCAACCAGCGCATCTGCCAGCCGCTGCACCTGGAAAGGGTTAACTGTAGTGCGGGCTCCTATCCATATAGCGTCAGCTTTGTACTGCAGAGCAAGTTCTATGTGTTGGGGCTCCGCGACTTCTATTGTATATTTAATGTTGTATAGTTCTTTGGCTTCCATAAGCCACTCCAGCGCCGACTGGCCGTTTCCTTCAAATGAACCCGGGCGGGTACGTGGCTTCCAAACACCTGCCCTGAATAGCTGAACGCCCAGGGTGGCCACTTCAGCGGCTGTAGCCAGTACCTGTTCGCGTGTTTCCGCGCTGCAGGGGCCTGCAATTATAAATGGTTTGGCAGAATGAAAGAATGACATTGGCGGTGATGGTTGAGGTTATTTAAGCAAAGGTAGGGTTTTGGAATTTTGCTGAAAATCAGTGTGTGATTTTTTGGTGGGGAAGTTGGTGGGAAGGCGATTCACCAGTCCCGTAAACTAATGGTTGCATTAAAGCACAACGGGTTAATGAACCGAGGGACGGGTAAGCAGATTATATGTAAATTTGCGGCACAATGGCAATAATAAACCGTGGGTGTCGTTTTTTAGGTATGAGGGGAATAAAATACGTATTCAGCTTTATGAGCCTGCTTTGTGTAAGGCACGCAGGGGCGCAGGTGACAGGGGGGCAATTCGCTATGGAGTTTCTACGCCTTTCAACCTCACCCCACACCTCAGCACTGGGCGGCATAAGCGTAGCCAACCCTGATAATGATATTTCCCTGGTGGCGCAAAACCCCGCCATGATGCGCCCGGGACTGCATAACCAGCTGAGCCTGAACTACAACAGCTTTTACGGAGATATAAATATAATGAACCTGCAGTACGGTTACCATGTGCCTGACATCAATACGTCATTTTTCGGGGGAGTCCAATATCTGAACTATGGTTCGTTTTTTGAAACCGACAACACCGGCAATATCAATGGCGACTTTCATGCGGTTGACTATTCAGTAACGGTTGGCGCATCACGCACTTACCTGGAGCACTGGCGTTATGGGGCAGCAATAAAATGGGCAGGCTCAGCACTGTACCAGTCTTCGGCCACTGCCTTACTTGTAGATATAGGGGTTAATTATTTTGATACCGCTACCCTGTGGGATTTTGGCGCGACGGCGAAAAATATGGGCAGCATGGTGAAAAAGTACGATAAAACGAACGGTGCCGAGCCACTACCTTTTGACCTACAGATAGGCATATCAAAAAAATTCAAACATATGCCTTTGCGGATCTTCACTACAATTCACCATTTATATGAATGGGATGTACGCTATGATAACCCAACAGATAACATCAGCACTAATATATTAGGCACAACGGATAGCAGCAAGCTTAACGAAACTCACTTCGCTGATAAACTGTTCCGCCATTTTATATTCGGGGCGGAGCTTGCATTAGGGAAACATTTACTGATTACCGGATCTTATAATTACCTGCACCGCAAAGAACTTGCAATCAGTACCAAAACGGGCGCGGCAGGTTTCGCATTCGGGGTGGGTATAGACCTCAATAAATTCCAGATACATTATGCACGGAATTATTACCACATTGCCGGTGCCTACAATGAGATCGGATTAAATTTCGCCATGAATAAATTATTAAGCATTGGTAAGGCCAATGGTAAGAAATTGTGGAAGGCTGAATATCCGGATTGGAATTAATTATTTTTTATATAAAAATAACTTTGTTTCCCAAAACAGTTTCGGGTTTCAGTAATCTGAAACCCGAAACTGTTTTATGATATAGATACTTTAAGTGCCTGTAGTTGTTTATTTCTTTACATCCTTCAGGCAGATGATGTATTGCTGTATAGCTGTAGCCATCTCAGCCGTAACTGTGGCTTCAGCAGCAGCAAGGTGGAATTTAGCTATTTTCTTCGTTGTTAGGTTTTTGATATTCTGAGGGGTAACTGGGAAGTAAACCATCCGGGCCGCGTAACCACTCTCCCGCCTGTCATGCGAAATAGCAATTGTATCATCGGTTATTTTCGAATTGTCATCGAAAACTATTACTATTTTAGTTTCTTCCTTTTCCATTTCCCCCTCAGCTGTTTTTACCAGCAAATCGCTAAAATCGCACGGAATAAAGAAAATGAGGTTAAAATTGTCAAACTCTGTTTCACCGGTACTGTAGCTCCTCATGGCGCGAACCGCTGGCGGGTTGTCGTCCTTGTAAGGGGACTCGTAGTTAAAAGAAGTATTGTTATCAGTAACTTCTTTTTTTATTTGTTTGCAATAATCCTGGGCGAAGGTACCATTGACCCAAAGTAATGATGCGAGAATCAGCAGCTTCCTCATAGTTGATTGTTTGAATTTAGAATTTGAATATAAAAATACCCTAACCTTTTTAATTATGATAGTCTTTAGTTAATTAATTTTCAAGTATGGTCACCTTTAATGCATTCTGTCCCCTCTCGGTGGCAGACTGCTCAGTACCCGCTCTTCGGCGTTCAGCCATTTGTTCCACTCTGTGCGTACTTTGTCAGCGGGATAATAAAGTTCAGCAAGGTCAATAAAAAGGCGGTAGTGACCGGCTTCCGAGACCATAAATTTATGATAAAACGCGCGTAGGTGCTGTTCTTCAAGCCGCTCTGAAAGCAACCTGAACCGCTCACAACTGCGGGCCTCTATAAGCGCGCAAAGGAGCAGCTTGTGGAGGAGCTTATCTTCAGGGGTAGGCGAAGAGGGGCCGGCCTGTTGTAACAACTGCACATAATGGTCTTTGCGCTGCTGGCCCAATTCAAAACCACGCTTCTGCATTTCAGCCCACACCATACGGAAATGACCCCACTCTTCAGTAACCACCGGGGCCAGCGCACTCACCAGTTCGGGGCGGTCAGCATACCGCTGTATTAGGGTAATGCACTGGGTGGCGGCCTTCTGCTCACAAAAAGCATGGTCTGTTAATATCTCCTGCAAGGAAACTTCAGCGAGGTTAGCCCAGCGCGGATCTGTTGTCAGCTTTAAACCTAAAATACTATTTTCAGCGGTACTCATCAGGGTATAAAAAATTAATTTACAGTTATTAAACTGTTCTGGCGGATAGTTCCGTCGTTAACCTCGCATATATATACAGATGGTGGCAGATCAGGCATAGTGAGCGGGCTATTACTCATAGTTTTGCCACTGAATACTTTTCTGCCGTTGGTGGTATATATATTAAGTGTTATTTGCTGGTCAGGCAAGCCAAAAACTGTTACCGGTGCACCACTGCGTGCAGGGTTTGGCGCAATGGTGTAGTCAGCGGCTGCTTTTGGTGTGTTGATACCTACGTATGAAATAGGGCGATCCATCCTTAAATCCCAGATTCCCCTGCCATAAGTGCCAAACCGAACCGTTTTAATAGAAGGGATATACTCTACGGAGCGCCAGTTAACAACCGGAGTGCGCGGCTCTGCAAGGCTATACCACATGTTAGCGGCCTTTACATATATATATGGGCCAGCCTCAGTAGCAGCAAAAATGAAAGAGTCATTGCTGTATGCAGCAAGTTTATTTACAAGCGTTGGTGGCAGCCCGTTACTCATGGAGTCGAAGGTGACACCATGGTCACGCGAGACATACACACCCGGATTGCTGTAGCCGCTGCCTCCGTAATAAAGCTTATTTACAGAGTCAACACTGGCGAGGATAGTGGAGCCGTAAAGATAGCTGCCATACACGCCGGGGAAGGCTGCGGTTTTAGTCCATGATGTACCGGCATCGTTGCTGTAAAAGAAAGTACCATCTTCAGCCGCAACATACATTAGGGAATTACTGAGTTTTGAAATGCCAATTGCCGCTATACCTGAACGCGCATTGTTAGAATTAAGCCTGAAATTATAACTGTACTGGAATGGCGTAACCGTGGAAGCGCCTGTGGGCAGAGTAAGCCTAACGAGGTACGAACCCGAATCACCTGATATTTCACCGCCGCCGATGAGAATCTGGTCCTGGGATGCACTTGTATAATGATCAGATGTAGCAAGCATCCAGCCGACATTAGGTTTTTGTGTGCCTGTCATGGACCAGGTGCAGACATAAGCTGGTGTAGCCAGGTTTTTATAGAGATATATGTTGCCTCCGGGATACTGAGGCCATAAGATGTTACCATTGCCTGTAATGCGCATCTGGCCATAGTCACCAGATATTACCTGTTGCTGTGTAATTATACCAGATCCGCCACCGGTACTTGTGGCTTGTAACCCCTGATCTTGTGAGCCGCCTATGATTATATTTGTATCAGCGGGGCTTGTCATATGATCCCACAACTGATTAACATGCAGGCCTGTCATGCTTAAATTAGAAACAGTAGCCAGCAGATCATTACTTATATAGGCGCCGCCATCATTGCCTATTATCCCAAACTCGGCACCACTGCTGTATTTGAAGAAGCTGAAATCACGTAAATCAGCATGAAGTTTAGTGGCGACAGCACTGTAATAACTTCCCCAGGTATTGATTAATGACCAGTTGGCACCGCTGTCAGTACTTCGGTGGGCTTCTATATTACCATAAAAAACGGCATTGGGGCTTTGCGCAGAAAGACCTAAGATAATGCTGTTATCAGGCCCTACTGTACTTTTGAGCAGCCAATTTGCACCCATGTTGGTACTGTGGTAGATATGAGTACCACCTGTAATAGCGTAAAAATGAGTTACCCCGCCCGATACCATGCTTTTCATATCTACCAGATTGTCACCGGAAGCAATAGAAGTAGTAACTCCCGCAGTGCTTACCACGCTGTTGTTAACGGCATATAGGGTATCGCTTGCCGCGCTGCTGACCCCCAGTGCGTACAAAGTGCCGGAGCCGAGTGGTGTATGAAATGATAACTGGTTAGAATTATTGTAGGCGAAATTGCGTATGTAATTAAAATTAAGGCCACTGTCTGTTGATGAATAGAGACTGAACCGCGCGGTCCAGGAGCCTGCGTCCCAACCAAAGGTGACACAGTAAATGGTATGTGCGGCATCATTAACGGGAATGATTCTATAGATGTAATTGCCACCCCAGGGTACGGGGAAGCTAATGCCGGCTGAGGTATCAAAACTTGCGCCATTGTTATCGGTACGCCATATTTTAGTGCCTGAAGAAAGTAACAGTCTTGCGCCTGTGCCGCTTCTCGGTATTGCGCCAAGCACATAAGAATTATATGATGCATTGTCCGCAACCTTTGTCCAGGCTACTGTTGGTAGTGTAGTCCGCCATATACTACCACCATCAGCCGCGGCATACAGTGTATTATTTGATGGGAGGTATGCAAATGAATTCATTCTGCCGGCCTGGTTATCATTACCTCGCTCATACCATACAGCGTTAAATGCGCCACCCGCAAAACTAGTGGTTGTTTTTCCGGCGATATTTTTTTGCCTGTACCATGCATTAAGGGCATTTTTCTCTTCAACCTGCCGCCAGTTAACGCCAGGGGCCGCTCTGTGTATCAGATCAATATACTTTTGCTTTCTTATCTGCATCAACTCCTCTTCTTCTTCATCACCGCCCATGGGTAAGGGAAAACCATTACCACCCGCCGGCAACATACTATATCCAAGGCAGCATATAACCATAAAGGTTGCTGATAACATAAATAATGACTTCAGTGCAGCAAATCTATCGTCCTTCATAGTTACAAAGCTAAGTAATTAATTTTAACGCAATAACAACGTGTTACCGCCTGAACTTTTATTATTTAAGACGAGTAAACGTCAGCTTGCTTTTATTCTTTTTGCTACATTGAACATTCAGATTGTAAGAAACGGACAGGTCGTTCATTATAATATTTACATTAAACAAAGTATCCCTGCTTTCTTTGGCGGCGCTGATGAACATGACGTTACTGCCATTGACCAGTAAAGTGGCTATTTTATCCCCCCTTGCCGAAGGGGAATAATGCCGCAACACGGCCCTTTTATTCCAGGTAATATTTACTTTATTGCCCTTGCAGCCGTCACATGATATATTCATTTTAACTTTTGAGGCATTCCAGTTGTAGGCTTTCTGCTCACCGGCGTTGATGGTATTGATTACCATCACGGGGTCTGCCCGGGGCACAGTTGGTTGCGGTGGCTGGGGCATTCTCTGTTGTGCCCGCCCGGTTGTAGCCATTAGTAATGACACCATTAAAATTACTGTTTTGCTCATCTATATTTGCGGGTTTAAAAGGTCAGCACCTCGTTTCTAAATCACCATAAATATCGGGCCTCGTAATTTCCATAATGCGCTCGGGAAATTTCGAGTTAGTAAAACCGACTTTTCTGTAGAGGTCATGGGCGTCTTTGGTAGCCAGCATCATACGACGCAGGCCCTTCACCCATTGCAGGTTGAACAGCTCACGCATCATCACTTTACCTATCCCCTTACCCTGGTGGCTATCTTCAACATATACATCAGCGAGATAGGCGAAGGTGGCATAGTCGGTTACGAGGCGGGCATAACCAACCTGCCTGCCACCGGCGATGGCGCCTATGACAAACGAATTATCGAACGACCGTTTGAAAACACCATAAGGCATGAATTTTGCCCAATAAGACACCGTTGATAACCAATGGTGAATATCAGCCGGGTACATAGCCGCCTTATCAGTGGTGATGATATAACCAACGTGATAAATTTCTACTTGCTCCATGCTTTGCTATTAAACGATGTAATTCCAGCTGTGGTTATCAGGTGTTTTGCCGATGCGCAGGTCATTTAGCATTGTTTTAAGGCGATACATAGCAGCATCAGCCTGGATATAGCAGCTATAAGATTTATCGCCGATGGCTATGATTTCAATAGGGGCAACAACCGCAGCCGTGCCGGCGCCGAACGCTTCAATACGCGTGCCTGCCTCAAACGCCTCCTTCAATTCTGCAACGCTCACTTGACGCTCCTCCACTTTGATGCCAGCTTCACGGGCAATATCAAGGAGTGAACTCCGGGTTACCCCATCAAGAATGGAACCGGAAAGTGCAGGAGTAATTAAAGTATCATTGATGTAAAACATTACGTTCATGGTGCCGGACTCTTCAATAAGCTCATGGTTGCGTGCATCTGTCCATATTACCTGGTCAAAGCCCTGCTCGCGCGCCAGTTGTGTGGGGTAGAAAGCACCGCCGTAGTTACCACCGCACTTAGCTGTGCCGGTGCCGCCGTCGGCAGCGCGGGAATATGTAGTTTCCACTTTTACTTTTAATGGGGCGGTATAGTATTGATAAGCAGGAGAACATACGATCATAAACAAATACTCCTCGGCAATCTTTACACCTATACGGCCTTCTGTGGCTATCATGAACGGGCGTATGTAAAGTGAGGATTCTGCCTCACCAGGCATCCATCCGGAATCAAGGTGCACAAGCTGGTGCATGGCCTCATTAAACAGATTTTGCGGCACTCGCGGCATGCACATGCGGTCAAGCGATTTGCAAAACCTCTCGTAGTGTTTTTGCATTCGGAAGATGTTTATTTTCCCATCTTCCATTGAAAACGCTTTCATGCCTTCAAATACCGTTTGACCGTAATGCAGGCCGATAGCGAGCGGGCTTATATTCAAATCCTGAAAAGGGGTAATGCGGGCATCAGTCCATTTACCGTCTTTGTATTCAGCAATAAACATGTGATCAGTGGGCACTTTCCCAAATGGAAGCGACCTGGTGTCTGTTACTACCCTTTCCGGCAGTGCCGTAATTGCAATATTAAATTCCATACCGTTAGTTTTAGTGTTTATGAATCTGATGCGGCTGTTCCGGCAACCGGGTTGCCATTATAGCTATCTTTTGTTAACTGATTTTGTTTCCTGTACCCCCTGTTCACTATTACGACGCTTGATATTATGGCCACAAAGGCAAGTACAGTGTAGATACTCACCTCCTCGTGGAGCAGCAAAGCACCCAGTACCACAGCAACCAGCGGATTGACATAGGCATAGATGGTGGCGATGCCCACGGGCAACTTGCTCAATACATACATGTATGCAGTGTACGCCAGTACCGAACCGAAAACAATAAGGTAAGCAAGCGCGATGAGCCCGTTTTTATCCCAAGGTTGAAAGTTGCTGAAATCATCGACCGCAGGGCTGAGTACCAGCATAAAAATGCCGCCGAAGAAAAGCTGCAAGCCGGAATTAAAAAAAGGATTTACGGGATTAGTGTTTTTTCTATTAATAATGCTTCCGAGGGCCCAACATGATGTGGCCAGTAAAATGGCACCAATACCCAGAAGGTAAGCACTGTTAGACACCTCAGTAATACTGTGGCGAAAAATGAGTGCAACGCCGCCCGTACCCAATAACATGCCCGCCCCTATTATCCAGTTGAATTTTTCGCGGGATGATGAAACAAGGTTAAACAGCACAGCAAAAATAGGCATGAGCGAACAGATAAGCGCAGCTATACCGCTGGGTACTGTTTTCTCCCCCCACGTAACACAACCGTTGCCAACTGTAAGTAACAAAAAGCCAACGAGCATCTGGCGCCGAATATTTGGCCAGGACATATCTTTATTTTTATTGACTAATAAAGCTCCTGTTAAAAGAACGATACCTGAGATAACCTGCCTTACGCCTGCAAATAAGAACGCCGGATAGTGTAGAACGCCCACACGTATAGCAAGGTAGGTAGTGCCCCACACTATACAAATAAAGATGAGCGCTATGTATGCTTTTGTTTGCGGGATCATACTTTAAGACTAGGGTACAAAATTGTAAAAAAAGATTGAAACAAAACAGACACAATTCTGTTATTTTTGACCATAACAGTTTAAACTATGAAGGTAGCGGAAAAAGGTAAAAGCGAGCACCTGTACTTACAGATAGCAGAAAATATACAAAGCCAAATACTGAGCGAAGTACTGAAAATAGGTGATAAACTACCTTCGGTAAGAGTTTTGGCCAAGGAACACAACCTGAGTGTAAGAGTACAATATTGCAGGCATACTACCACCTTGAGGGCAAGGGACTGATAGAGTCAAGGCCGCAATCAGGATACTATGTAAAGTTTAACCCCAGCCGCTACCCAAAGAAGCTGGATAAGAGCAACCCGCTGCAAACCCTGAAAACAAAAGATGTTGAAACAATCATCAGCGAAGTGTATGACCATTTTACTATGGAGGGCATCACCCGTTTCTCACTGAGTGTACCTGCCCCTGAACTGCTGCCACTGGCACGGCTGAACAAGCAATGATACAGGCACTGCGCGAGCTGCCCGCCAATGGTACATCTTACGAAGAAATACAAGGCAATGAATTGCTGCGGCGGCAAGTCGCCCGCTGGAGCACGAACTGGGGCGGGAAGCTTCGGGCATCAGACCTTATCACCACATGAGGGTGCATGAATGCGATAGCGTACTGCCTGATGGCGATTACAAAACCCGGCGATACAATAGCCGTTGAAAGCCCGGTCTACTTTGGGACACTTAGATTTGCTCAAAGTATTGGGCTGAAAATACTGGAACTACCCACAGACCCTGATACCGGAGTTGACCCCGATGATGTAAAAAAGGCGCTGGAACAACATAAAATAAAGGCATGTTTCTTTGTTACCAACTTCAGCAATCCTACCGGCTATTGCATGCCTGATGAACAGAAAGAAGCTATGGTGAAATTACTCTCTGCCCACGGGGTGCCATTGATAGAAGATGACCTCTATGGAGATGTATACTTCGGCAGTAAACGGCCACGCTCCTGCAAGAGCTATGATGAAGAAGGCAATGTGTTGTGGTGCAGTTCAATTTCGAAGACGCTGGCGCCGGGCTACCGGGTAGGCTGGGTGACACCCGGAAAATATTTTGAAAAGGTAAAGAGCCTGAAGTTGTACCACAGCATAACATCAGCCACAGCCCAACAGGCTGCTATCGCGAGTTTTCTGGCAACCGGCAGGTACGAAAACCATTTGCGCACCCTCCGACAGACCCTTCATGCCAACAGTCTACAGTTTAGAAGAGCAATAGACGAATACTTTCCGGCAGAGGTAAAACTCAGCAACCCGCAGGGGGGATTCATTTTATGGGCAGAGCTGAACAAGAAAATAAATACATATCAATTGTGCCAGGAAGCGATACAGCAAAAGATAAGTATAGCGCCTGGCACTATGTTTACACTCCAGGACAGATACCAAAACTGTATGCGCCTGAGCTATGGTATGCAATGGAACAGCAAGGTAGAAGAATCGCTCAGAAAACTTGGGAGTATAATAAAGAATATGATGTAAAGGCAGCAGTATTCTATCCCGGACTGCACAGTCGACTTCACGACAACCAAAAAATACAGGAATCATTATGGCCAGGCAAAGGCACTACATTGATTGAGACCCTCAAACAAACCCAACCACCTGCACCAATAAAAAAGGGGCCTCATTGCTGAAGCCCCTTTCAATATTATATAGTACTATTCACCATCTTCTTTGCTTGCTGGTTGCTTTGCACCCGGTGTTGCCGGATCATCTTCAGCTTCTTCCTGCATGTGAAGGTTTCTCTCCTGCTGATCCATTGTACCTTGCCTTGCGCTGTTGAACAATACGCGGCGGGTTGGTAAATCACCAATGATTCTGAATTCAGTACGGCGGTTTAACTGACGGCCCTGAGGGTTATCTTGACCGTTACCAGTAATTTCAGATGCAACTTTATTTTTGAAGCCTAATCCTTTAGCAGTCATGCGATCTCTTACCACACCATTTTTCTCCAGATAATCTAACACCGACTGAGCCCTGCGCTGCGAAAGTGCGTCGTTATACTCGGCAGTACCTTTACCATCAGTAAAAGAATAAATCTCAACGTAGATGGATGGATTGTCTTTCATGAAGTTAACAAGTGTGTCCAAAGATTCAACTGACTCAGGGCGAAGTGTAGCGAGGTCATAATCATAATAGATATTGCTTACGCTGAAGCTCTGCTTAGTAGAGTCAAGATATATGGTAACCATTACTGTATCATCAGCATCAGAACGCTTTACTGACATAGTGCTTACAGTAGCGCGGCTTGAAGTATATCCTGCTTTATCAGCAGTGATCACATAAGAGTGATTGCGCTGCATGTTGAACAGGAAGTTACCATCTTCCGAATTGTAGGTGTTAATTTCGGACTTTTGGTCAGCCATTTTCACTACAACCTGAGTCATCAGTTCCTGAGTTTTCTTGCTCAGCACCTTACCCATTACTACAAGGCGCGGCTCATACTGAACACGCCAGATATCATTACAACATGTAGGGTTCTTCAAAGCTATGCTGCCGATACGGTTAGAAACAATGTATGCATCTGGTTTGCCAAGCGGATCTTTTATAAAGTAGAACTCATCAGCTGAGGTATTGATAGGATACCCCATATTCTGGATTTTAGTGTACCTGGAAGGACCACCATCAGCAGAATAGATATCAAAACCACCGAATGATTTTTTACCGTTTGAAGCGAAATACAACTTCGCAACCCTTGTATCATAATAAGGAGTAACCTCATCATTCGGCGTATTGACCTGCTTACCGCAATTCTGCGGACGGCGGAAGGTACCATTTCTCGGGTCAATAATAGAATACCATATATCGTATCCGCCACGGCTCTGCAATCTGCGGTTTGATGCGAAGTATAAAACCTCTTTCTTACCCACCTTTGCAACAAACGGCATTGTGTTAGATGAACCCGCTTCGTTTACGTTACCAGGTACCTCCAGGGCAGGGCTCCAGTTATATTGCTTAAACTCGGAATAGAAAATTTTACAAGTAAACAGGAAGGAGTCACCTACCGAACATTTCGTAAAATAGAACCGGTCGCCACCAGGGCTATAACATCCGTTTCCAGTCTCAGCTCCTGCCAACTTCTGATCATCAAAAGCACCATCGTAGAACGGCAATGGCCATTGGAAAGAATCAACATATCCAGGCTGCTTGTTAGCAATCATGAAATGCTCCCTCGGATGGATAGCACTGGCATTATCCCTAATAACTGAAAGCCCGTTTTTATTGATCGTACTGAATAAGAGAGCCGTATCGCCAAGGGGATAAGGGGACAACTCAGTATATGATGAGTTAACGTTGGGGCCACAATTGAAAATGTTTACCGGCTGAGGATCTTTGATAGAGACCATAGCCATTTCGCAACCGTCAATTTCTATTTGCGCATTTTTCTTAAACAGCTTCAGTTCCTTCTGGCTCAGCAAGCGATGATATTCATCCGCCTGGGTATTAGACCCGGATTTTTTATTATCAGTAAGGAATTGTTTAAACCATGTAATAGCCTGCTGATACTCGCCCTGTTGCTTGAACATTTGAGCTGCATAGAATGCAGAACGCGGGTAGTCCTTTTTATCCAGGTAATAAGTCTCAGCGAAATACTTGGCCGCCGGAACATAGTCCCTGGTTTTACTGTAACACTCAGCGAGTATATAAGTATAAAACGGATTTCGCGGATCACCGGTTTTGAGGTCCTGGTAATAATCGATGGCATTAAAATAGCTTCCTTCCTGGACGAGGCCAAGGGCTAAGGACAATTCTTTCTCCGGTGAGAAGCCTCTCATCGGGTCATTGGTCTTGTTACGGACTTCTATTTTTCTTTTAGTCTGGGCATTTAAATTATAATGAGCAGTAACAAATGTTGTAGCTAAAATAAGGAACAGCCAATTTTTTCTCATGTGCGTGAGCGTTGATAACGGAGATAAAAGTATAAATTGGTTTTAAAAAAAAGAAGGGCTTCTAAAAATAAATTTTAGCCCTTCCAAAAAACGGTCGAAAATTAGGTTAAAAACGATTGCAAGGGATAGTTCTGCGGCGGGAAACAGTATAAGGATTGATGTACCTTAACGCTATTTCAAAGCCTCCATTGCCATTACTTACATTATTTAATGACGATGTATTATAGTCAAAACCAAGGCCTAATCTCATATTTGCATACTCGAGGCCTCCAGTTATCATTATAGCGTCTTCATTGCGCATGTAACCGCCAAGAAACACGGCAGGGGTGAAATGGGTATCTCCATAATTTCCGGTCAAAGAATAGTGGAATTCATTCCCAAATATCATTTCGGTGGCTGTTGCCTGATACTGGTAAAGGAAAACCGGGCGCAGGCTGAGCCTGTCAGCCACATTCCAGATAGCACCTATCTCACCTGTATACCGCATATCAAGGCCGACATCGCTGTTCTTTTTCTTCAGGATAGCATCATTAGGCTGGTTAAGATTGCTACCTGCAACACCGATGATAAAGCTGAACTTTTCGCCGAGCGCCTGTGCATAACTGATACCTGCGTTAATGACGACATAGTTAACAGAATTTCCTATGCCATTCCTCCACTCTGCTGATGTACCTTGGGAGAAAGAGCCATTTTGAAACTCATCGCCGAAGTAAAGTTTGGAAAGGTCAATACTCTTTTGAACATAGCCTGCCTGTAAACCTACAGCGAGGTCACCGCCTTTGTAATCACTACCGCCATAGCCACCCAGGGTTTTGTGGTAAGCAAGGGACGCAAGACCGGTAAAGTTAGACAGATTAGCGTCACCCGCCTGATCTTTGAACACCTGCAAACCGCCGGCGAGGTATCCGTTCTCCTCACTTTTAATGGGGAGGTCAACTGAGGCACCATAAGTTTTGTAGGGCACAGTAACGCTGCTCCATTGTGTTCTGTAGATAGCGTTAGCGCGCACCTTGCCGTAAAACATACCGGTGAAAGCGGGATTAACCACAAGCGGCTGCATGTCAAACTGAGAAAAGTGGATATCCTGAGCGTAAGAAACCGGCGCTGTCAGCACGAGTGCGGCGATACTAAAACGGGTGATGATATTTGTTTTTTTCATTGTATATACTTATGAAATTTTACCTGATTAATGTTACGTTACCTCTTTTTGAAAAAATCCTGCCTGTTGTAGTTACTGCTTGCACTTCGTAAACATAGACTCCGAAAGGCTGTGGCTGGCCGTTATAAGTGCCATCCCAACCGCTTTCTATATTTGTAGTTTCAAACAAGAGGTTGCCCCAACGGTTGAAAATACGAAAATAATTTAAGGTAGCAATACCTTTCTTTATAATTTTATAATCTTTATTTACTCCGGTGCCCGGCATAAAGGCATTAGGGATGGCTAAAACACTTTCCGGGTTAACAAAAACATCAATGGAATCGCTTGTTTTACAACCATCAGCAGTAACACCAAACACGGTGTAGCGGGTGCTCACCTCTGGTGTTGCAACCGGGTTAGAAATATTTGAAGAACTAAGACCCGACAGCGGGAACCACGCAAAAGAAGTGCAATTGGTCAGTGGCTCTATCTGGAAACTTTCTCCGGGGTATAGTGTTACTGAATCAGGGACTGATATAAGTGCAGCCGGGAAAACGGTTGCGGTAAACTGCACTGTGTCCTTACAGCCGTTTGCGGTAGTGCCTACAATAGTATAAACTTGGGTGCCTATCGGCGATATTACCGGAGCGCCTGATGTATTGTCATCAAGATACCTAGCGGGGAACCACTGGTAAGCAAGTGATGTACCTGAAATATTGGTGAGCGGCAGTGAGGCGGTATCATGCGGGCAAAACTCGATATGATCCGGGCTTATGCTGAGGAAATTGCCCGGGTAAACGGTGATGCGCGCCGAATCATCAGACTTACAGCCTGCTGGTGTACTAACCGTTAAATAGATATCAGTTGTAGTAGTGCCACTGTATACTACCGATTGGGTAGTGGTAAAATCGAGACCGGCGGCGGGTGACCAAGCATAGCTGAAGGAATCGTACCAGGCGGGGTTAACAAATGCATGAATGTGTAAGGTATCAAATTCGCACATAAGGCGGTTGCCACCAATATATACTCTTGGGTTGGGCTGTACCCAAAGGTGAACGCTATCCGTCATGTCAGGGCAGCGGCCGAACCTTGCCGTAACTATATAGGTGGCTGAAGTATCAGGTACTATGAGGGTATTGAGCGTATTGGATACAGAAATACCTGCGGTGGGTATCCACTGATAATGAAACAGCGGATCGCCCTGCCCTACCACCTGCACTACCTTACCCATGCAAATTGCTGTATCATGCGGCATTACTGAAATGCTGTTCGGCAATACAAACAAGTTAATAATATCAGTTACAGAACAGTTTAAAGCATTAGGGCGAACAATAACAGAATAGGTATGCGTGCCGGTAACTATTGGTGTAATGCCAGTGTGCGCGGCCGTGTCATTGCTTATATCAGCCGGCGGTATCCATTGGTAATGATAATAGTTGGAGCCAGTGCCCGGACCAGGAACGCGTACATTAATACTATCCGTCATACCAAGGCAAATAGTATCCACTATGTTGAGTGGTGTTGCCATTGTGTCTACTTCAATATAAAAGCTATCAACTTGAGCAGGGCAATTGGCGTAAGTAGCTGTAACTACGTATTCTGTAGAGACAACCGGGGCAAATGCGGGGTTTTGGATGTTTACATCAGACACACCAGTTGAAGGGGTCCATACATAATTATAATCTGCTGAGCCGTTGATAACACCCTGCACAAACCGCCCCAGACAAATAGGTGTATCATTATTGATAAGCAGGTACGGATCGAGCGTGTGCACGTGAATAGTGTCAAATGTGGCGCAACCCGGATTGGTACCAGGGTTGACGGTAATAGTATAAGTAATGTCCCCGGCTACTGAGGGATTGACAATGGGATTGGAAATAGTTGAGTTGCTGAGGTAGGCCGGCGGTGTCCATGTGTAGCTAACCGGAACGCCTGAAGGAGAAACGTAAGCATGTAATGCCACAGGTACGCCAACACAGGTTTTAACGTAGTTGGAATCAACGGTAACAACAGGCGGAGGCGGATCTACCAGCGTAACAGGGCCACGCCTGAGTGTGGGGCAAAGACCCACTTTCACCCAAATATCGCTGTAGACCCCGGCTACAAGACCGGTAACCAATATAGTACGTGCGGAAGACACACCCACCGGCATTGGCGGTTGCGGTATACCGTTGAAAGTGTAATTAAGTGTGTCTAAATACCCGATATCAAGGCCATGCAGTGTCATGGAGCCATCAGCGTAACCGCAAACCGTGGGATCAGTAAAGGTGACACTGTCGAATGACGGGGTATAAACATTTACAGTAAGCGTGCGCGTTTGCGCTGGGCAACCTGTAAAAGCAGCAGCGGTAGCTGACAAAGTATAAGTTGTGGTAACTGTGGGAGAAAGCACAGGGTTGAGCGATGTACTGTTACTTACCGTAGCCGCGGGTGCCCAGGTATAGGAAAGTGCACCAAGAAAAAGCGGATCTCCGAGGGCTCTCGCGTTCACTACCTGGCCATTACAAACTGATGTATCGGGAGTAAGTATCTGTATTGAGAATGAATCAAGTATTGTAACTGTAGCTACCGGACCGGGTGTAAATACACCAGGATTGCAACGGTCTTCAATAAGAATAGTAAGGATGACAGTTTTAGGCCCTGTGGCAGCAACGATCAATGGATTGATAGATATTGAGGTGCTGGTAGCATATGCCGGTATTATTGCTGATGTAGCAATGGTTGAATAGTCATACCCATTAGTTGCAGTACCCGCGATGGTGTATCTTATAGTTACTGCTGAATCATCAGCTGACGAACGCGAGAATGTAAATGTTGCCGGGGCGCAACCGCGTACGCAGTAAGGCACACCGCTAATACCAGTGGCGGTTACGTTTACCGAACTGTTGGAGGTAAGACTACCCGCCTCAATAAACACTCCCGAGTCAAGTATATCATCAAACGCATCAGCCACTCCGAGCTTCAGGTGATAGGTATCGCACGAAGTGACAACCACTGTTGCCGTGAGCGGAACAGTCATACCATCATAAGTAATGGTAGTACCAGCGCCATTGGCCACATAAAAAGTGCAAAACGGCGAGCCTGAGCCTAAAGCGGTACAATTAGATATAGTTCCTGAGCCAGTTGCGCCACAGTTCACGCTGTTGATACAAACCGGTATATTGGTACCGGGTACCTTTGCAATGTTGGTAGCTGAAGTATAAGCGCCACCGGTAATAAAAAACCCGAATACATCGTTATATACAGTACAAGTATAATTCGTATACTCTTCGGAACCGAATACATACTTGAAATTAACGGTATCTCCTGTTGGTTTAAAATCGAATTCAAGAATGCAAGCGTCATAAGTTACCTGGCCTGCAAGGGCGGTAAGATCAGCATCGCCTGCGCCTCCGGTAGAAGAGCTGGCATTACTTGTAGACGCGGCATTAGATAACGCCCCGGCAGTATCAGTGTTGGTAATATTGACACCGACTGCACTGGTGGTAGTGGCGGCGGTGCCGCTGGTAAGTATGATGCCACTGTCCAGGCCCAATGTACTGGCAAACGCAACGAACTGGCCATAGGCGTTACCAGGGCACGACATTGTGGCATTAAATACAGAAACACCCGGACCAGTTAATTTATTGGCCATTTGAGCCGGTGTGTAGCCACCTGTAACAGTGCCCTGCGCGTGTACATTGGTATTGAGCAAAATAAACAACAACATAAATACTATGTTATTGAAAACAAAGATAGAGCGGGGTGGATAGAGAAATTTCATTACAAAAATTAGCACGTTAAAAAGTAAAGACACTCTAAAAAATAAAAACGTTTGGCCGTTTCTAAAATTTAACCCCAAAAATATGGATTTTATAAAATGTTTCACAATAGTACGGAAAATAATTGTTCCCAACGCGTAAATAAGTTTTTTTGAAGCTAATATTGTACTTTCATAAAGCACAGCCTCCTATGGCAACAACTACTACAAAAACAAAGAAAGTGATTCCTCCAGCGCCCCCGGCCGCAGGAGAATTACCGCTGCATATTGACCGGAAACGACAAATAAGATTAGGCGCAGGTATCTTTTTCCTTCTTGCAGGCGTATTTATATGTTATTCAATAATAAGTTACTATTTTACATGGAATGAGGATCAGGATAAGTTTTTCACCGCCGGCAACCATAGTATCTGGTATCTGCTTTGGAGCAATGACCTGGAAGTAAGTAACAAAAGTGGACATTTAGGAGCTACCATAGGCCACATATTTGTATACAAAGGCGCAGGCATCGCTTCAATAGCCATCGGGCTTGGCGTCGCCGCCATGGGCCTTAACCTGCTGTATGAAAAGAAGCCTGTTACATTACTAAGGTACATGCGGTGGATATCAATACTATTATTGTTGTTAGCCCCTACCCTCACCTACCTTTTTCCGAATTCATCTTTCAGAATAGGTGGCGCACTTGGTAACAGAATTATAGACGTTTTAGAAATTCAGCTTGGTACATCCGGTACAGGGATGTTATTGCTGGCTGTTATTTCATTTTTCACATTTGTCATTTTCGCGCTTGACTTAGGGCCCTTCATCAGAAAGCTCAGCGAGCGTGCAAGGGTGCTGGCAGAAGCCATGCGCCCCGATGCAGAACCTGAAATGCCGCAGGAGCCAGCTGCCCCGGTAACACCGGCAACAGCCGCGCCTGTGATGCCAGTAGCAGCTGCTGAGGTGCCTGCACCTGCTGCCACCCCTCCGGCTAAAACGGCGGCCGGTAATAAGCTCAAAGGCAGTAACAGTATACCTTTAATAATAGAGAACCCTGTTGTGGAACAACCATGGGACATGGGTATAGTGCAAAAGAATGTATTAGCGGAAGCCCCTGCAGAGGACGAGGAAGAGTATGATGAGGAGGAGGAAGACTTTGACCATTTTGAAGATGAGGAAAAGCCTGTTGCAGAAGAAGAGGAATATGAGGAGGAAGTGGAAGATGATGAGGAAGACGAAGAGCCCGAAGAACCGCCATTTTCATTTGAAGTAAAGCAGCCGGAAAGGCCAACCATTAAGCACGGAGCGCACATATCTATTGCCAGCAATGAACCCTATGCGCCTGAACTTGACTTACCGGACTATAAATTTCCGACACTCAGCCTGCTTGAAGACAGGAGCCACGATGTGGTTTCGCTGAATAAAGCTGAGCTGGAACGCAATAAAGATCAGATCGTTGACACACTCGGCAGTTTTGGGATTGAGATACAAAATATAACCGCCACCGTAGGGCCTACCGTTACACTCTATGAAATAGTGCCGGCCAAGGGGGTGCGCATCTCCAAAATAAAAAATCTGGAAGATGATATTGCCCTTAGCCTCGCCGCGCTGGGTATCCGTATTATTGCGCCAATACCAGGTAAGGGCACCATAGGTATTGAAGTACCTAACGCACAGAAACAGATTGTTTCTATGATGGAGTTGCTTTCAAGCGAAAAATTTGTTAATAATAAAATGAGTCTGCCTATAGCTTTGGGTAAGAAAATTGACAACGAAAACTACATAGTAGATCTGGCCACAATGCCGCACCTGCTGATGGCAGGCGCTACCGGCCAGGGTAAGTCAGTTGGTATTAATGCCATCCTTGTATCCTTGCTCTACAAAAAACACCCGTCACAGCTTAAGTTCGTGATGGTTGACCCTAAAAAAGTGGAGCTATCCATTTACCGGGTAATAGAAAAACACTTCCTTGCAAAACTGCCTAACGAAGAGGAACCGATTATTACAGACATTAAGAAAGTAATCTATACCCTTAAGGCTCTTTGTGATGAGATGGATGACAGGTATGGGTTGCTGAAAGACGCCGGCGCCAGGAACATAAAGGAATACAATGATAAATTCATTGCCCGCAGGTTAAACCCGGAGAACGGCCACAAATACCTGCCCTTTATAGTATTGGTGATTGATGAGTTCGCTGACCTTATTATGACTGCGGGCAAAGAGGTGGAAATGCCCATAGCCCGCCTTGCACAGCTATCACGTGCGGTAGGTATACACCTTATAATAGCCACCCAACGGCCTTCAGTTAATGTGATAACAGGAACCATAAAGGCTAACTTCCCGGCCCGTATAGCGTTTAAGGTTTCGGCCAAAGTTGACTCCCGTACTATATTAGATACGGGTGGAGCTGAACAACTTGTAGGTCGTGGCGATATGCTTATCTCCCATGGCAGCGAACTGCTGCGCCTGCAATGCGCATTTGTAGACACCCCTGAGGTAGAAAACATAGTTAATTTTATAGGAAGCCAGCGCGGATACCCTAAAGCACACGCATTGCCTGAGCCTGAAATGGATGATGATGACAGCGGAGGGAAAAATGTTGATCTTAAGAACCGCGACAAGCTATTTGAAGAGTGTGCGCGACTGGTGGTGTTGAAGCAGAACGGGTCTACCTCAAACCTTCAGCGGCAGTTTAACCTGGGCTATAATAGAGCAGGACGCATAATGGATCAGCTGGAAGCCGCGCAGATAGTAGGCCCGGCCGCCGGCAGCAAGCCACGCGATGTATATATACATACCGAACAGGAGCTTGAGGAATTCCTGGGCACTTTAGGTTAAGTGGAAAATGAGTAGAATGTTGACCCCGGTAAAAACGGCACAATAATTGTATTATAGACGCTGAAAGGGAGAACTTAAATTCTTCTTAAATAATGAAAACCTGTATTGAGTTTTACAGGTGGGCCGTTACCTTCGTTCCCGTTTTAAACAAGTGATATATAATGAAGAAAATTGTTGCATTTTTTACGCTGGCTCTGTTTATAGCGGCAAATAGCGCCAGTGCGCAGACCGATAGTAAAGCGAAGGCTGTACTGGAAACGGTAACTAAAAAAATGAATTCGCTGAAATCGCTGAAGGCGAATTTCACGTTAAAAATTACCGGGGGCAAGGGGGGTAAAGTAACGGACAGCAAAAAAGGAAATATTTCGCTGAAAGGACAGAAATATCACCTGCAACTGAACGGCCAGGAAATAATATGTGACAATAAAACAATATGGACTTATAACCCTGATGCTAAAGAAGTTACCGTAAGTAATTTTAACCCATCAGAGCAATCTATATCTCCGGCTAAGCTGCTCACTAACTTTTACGATAAAGAATATAAATACAAATACGCAGGCGAAAGGAAAGAAGGCGGAAAGAACTGTGATGTGATAGAACTCTCCCCTATTGATGCCAGCAAGCCTGTAAGCAAAATAGAACTGCTGGTTGACAAGGCTACTGCCATGATAGCCGGCGGCAACATATGGTCAAAAAACGGCAACAAAACCGAATACTCCATAAGCAATATAACGCCCAATGCAGTAATACCAGACAGTTATTTTGCATGGAACGCTAAAGCACATGCTGGTGTGGAGGTGAACGACCTGAGATAATCAAACAAAAATTTCAACTATATTGGGCGCATTCTGGATAGGATGCGCTTTTTTTGTGTTTGGGGGAGGGTTTGCGGTAGGAATTACCTACGGTAGGAAAAGCGCCAAGGTTGAGCGGCGTCTAATTTAGGCAAGTACATCCGCACTTGCACATTGTGCCATTACACCATATTTACAATCAAACCACGTATCTTACAAACCTAAATTAATATTGCCGCAATTAAAAATGCAATGAATGCATGAAAAAATATTCTTTTCAATTATTGCTATTGTTATTTTCTCTGCGTTGGGATATTACTATTGTGAAATGTCTCGCTTTGCAGAAGGCGTTATTAATGATGCAAAATGGAGAAATGAAGTAATAAAAACACGAGGAAAAAACGCAGACACGGCTTATGCAGCTTTACCAGATAGTGTTCATAAGGCAGCACAATAGCTACACTAAATTGGCTACGTATAAAATTAAAAATGAAAATACAACTTCAAATTATTCCGAGCAACTTACTGGAGCAGTATTGTAATGAGATGGACATTGCCTTGGCGGAGAGGTTCAACAATTTGAAGGATGCTGAAATATCTAGCGACAATTTTAGCTTTTACACTTCGGTAGCTTCTGTTTTCAGCAGCAAGATAGAGGGAGAAAATATTGAACTGGACAGCTATATCAAATATAAAAAATTCGGCATTGAGTTTTTACCCGACTACACCAGAAAAATTGACGACCTGTACAGTGCTTATACCTTTGCTAAAATCAATGTGCTGAACAAAACCAATATTAGCAAGGCACACCAATTGTTGAGCAAGAACATTGTTGCAATAAATCAGCAGGGTAAGTTGCGAAAACAAAATATGTATGTGAGTACACCTGATGGAAGGATTGAGTATGTGGCAGCTTCGCCTTACGAAGTGGAAACAGAGATGGAAAAATTTTACAGCGATATTGAACTGCTCTTGAAACAGAAACTCAACATTCAGGAGGTTTTCTTTTTTGCGGCAATGATTCATTTGGTGTTTGTAAAAATTCATCCGTGGAATGATGGTAACGGGCGCAGCGCAAGGCTGATTGAAAAATGGTTTTTAGCACAACACTTAGGCACCCACGCGTGGTTTGTTCCAAGTGAAAGAAACTATTATGAACAACATCAAACCTATTACAAAAACATTCGTTCCCTGGGTTTGGAATATTCCGGGCTGGACTATTCCAAAGCAATACCGTTTCTATTAATGCTCCCACATTCGATAACAATCGACAAGTGATGGAATTCAATAGAGAAAAATTAGAAAAGGCATTTAGAGAGTTGTTTCAACTATATAAAATGTCAAGCTTTTAGCTCCAAAAACTTGATATTTTAAAATTATAGCTTGTTAGTGGATTTGCTTAACAAAAATATGCATTAATATTATATGAACAGTGAAATCATTATCTACCAAAACCCTGATGGCAACATTAAAATAGATGTCAGGCTGGATGAGGAATCTGTTTGGCTTACCCAGGCACAACTGTGCGAATTGTTTCAAAAATCGAAAGCCACCATTAGCGAACATATCAAAAATGTGTTTGAAGAGGGCGAGTTAATCGAAAGTTCAGTTGTTCGGAATTTCCGAACAACTGCCGCAGATGGCAAAACTTATGAAACTCATTTTTACAATCTCGATGTGATAATTTCAGTTGGCTATCGTGTGAAATCGCCACAGGGCACACAGTTCCGTATATGGGCCACACAGCGCCTCAAAGAATATATCGTTAAAGGATTTGCGCTGAATGATGACCGCTTTAAAAGTGGTAATTCTATGAATTACTTCAATGAGTTACAGGAACGCATCCGGGAAATACGAATTTCCGAAAGGTTCTTTTATCAAAAAATTAAAGATATTTACACTACCAGTATCGATTACGATGCAAAGGATGAAAAGACAATTGAATTTTTCAAGGTGGTGCAAAACAAATTGCTTTGGGCTATCAGCGCTCAAACTGCTGCTGAATTGGTTTATCGCCGTGCCGATGCAACATTGCCGCTATTAGGTATGCAATCCTTTGACAAAGGGACAGAGACACCAATTAAGAAAGCAGATGTAAGTATTGCCAAAAACTACCTGAACGAAGATGAAATAAAATTGCTGGGTTTGCTGGTAGAGCAATATTTAGCCTTTGCCGAAACTATGGCGCAGCAACGCACGCCCATGTACATGAAAGACTGGATAAGCCGCTTAGACAGCTTATTGCAGCTTAACGGCAGGGAACTATTGACACATGCAGGGACAATTAGCCACGAAATGGCACTCCAAAAATCAAATATGGAATTTGAAAAGTATAAAATAGAACAAAAACTACGTGAAAAAGAACAAAGCCTGAACGAGATAGAAGCCGACATGAAAAAGCTAAAAAAGGGGAAGAAAAACTAAACCATCAAATTCACTGAAGAAAAATTAGAGGGGGCATTTACCTAGTTGCTGTGGCCATAGCTGATGGTGCTATGCACCCCAAAACAGTATGCAAATAAGAAATTGCTGTATCGAAGTAAAAAACACCGTGATTTCGTACAAAATCTGCATAAGTTATGTACATGATTTTTATTTTTGAATTTACATGTGTTGCTCCACTCTTTATTTTATCCAAATCAAAAAAATATACAATTAAAGTATCTCTGCTCACTTGTTCTTTCCAATAAGTAAAATCGCTGTAATCCCTACCAAGGGTGCACATTGTGTTTGAGTCATTTGCATTTAAAATTCCCCCGTCACTATATGCTATGTGTTCTTTAATATTCTGACATTCTATGATATCGTCGTGCGTAAGAAAGGTATCAAAGTAGTGCCGGCTGACAAAAGTAAGCATGTTTAAATCTGTATTATTATGTATTTTAATACAATTTTTCATTTCCACAACGTCGCAGCTACATATTGTAATTGTCGCTACAATGATAAACAGCAATGCATTTTTCATATTAACAGTGTTTTTTTAAGGCAAGGTTTCTAAGATTGCATTTGAGTTGCGGACGGCATTGCTTCATTGCCTTTCCCTACAGCTATGAAAATAAAGGTATCCTTCTTGTATTTCTTACAGCTATAATATACACTTCGTTTTTGATAATCGAAAATATTACAACATATGGAAATGACGGCATTTGCACATCACGAATTTCGGACTTCCTTACTGTTGTTATATAGGAATAATACTGTGGCGCAGTTGATAGTTTATCGTAGATTTTCAGCAATTCATTAAAAAAACGTTCGCGCAGGTCCGGATGAATTTGATCATAATAAAAAATCGCGCTTTTGGCATCTTCTTCAGCTTCAATGCTAAATACCAAATTATATGCCATATTGCTTACGATATTCTTTCAGGTTATTAACCGTTTGCTCTAAGGTTAAGGTTTTGCTTCTTCCTTTTACCATATCATCTAATCTACCCTCTAAAATATTGAGGGTTTCTTCGTCGTAGGTTGTATTTTTTATGGCGCTATCGGCCTCCATAATAGCATATATAGCCATTATCTGGCTTTTTGACGCCTGTTCAATATATTGGTGTAACTTGGCTTTTACTGATTCCGGTACCATTAATCAAAGTTACGTGTTATTGGAATAAATACGTTCGCAAGACAAGCCCACCCCCCAAAAAAATCGCAAGCCATTACGGCTTGCGAACAGTCAAAATATTAAACGAAATCATTAGTTGATACCTGCGGTCGCGGCTTCTTTTGATATCTTCTTTACGAGGCCCTGTAGCACGTTGCCGGGACCTACTTCGGTGAATTGGGTAGCGCCGTTTTCTACCATTTTCTGAATGGTTTGTGTCCAGCGTACCGGGGAGGTGAGCTGGTTAATCAGGTTCTGCTTAATCATATCCGGCATTATGTAAGGATGCGCGTCTACGTTCTGATAAACTGGGCACGCGGGATTATTAAACATTGTTCCGGCAATTGCATTTTCAAGTTCTTCCCGTGCTGGCTCCATTAAAGGAGAATGGAACGCGCCACCTACCGGCAACGGCAAAGCTCTTTTAGCACCAGCTGCCTTTAATTTCTCGCAGGCAATGCGGATGCCTTCCATGCTGCCGCTTATCACCAACTGGCCGGGGCAGTTAAAATTGGCGGCGACAACAATTTCGCTTGTTATTTCTTTACATATTTCTTCTACCCTTGCGTCATCCATGCCCAATATAGCGGCCATGGTAGATGGGTTTAACTCGCAGGCACGCTGCATGGCAGCGGCACGCTTAGCCACTAACCGCAGTGCATCTTCAAACGACAATACTTTATTAGCTACAAGTGCTGAAAACTCCCCTTGGGAGTGACCGGCAACCATGTCGGGCAGCAGGTCGGGTGTCGTTTCAAATAAAATAACTGAGTGCAGGAAGATAGCAGGCTGAGTAACGTTGGTACTTTTGAGCTCTGTCTCCGTACCACTAAACATAGTATCGGTAATTC
>JACMPD010000254.1 GCA_014377675.1 Taibaiella sp. | reverse complement strand
TCAGCTGGCGGGTGCGGCGGTCATACTGCACAGTACTGTGCTCATCAGCCTTGTACTGCTGGCGCATGCGCTCCAGGTCTTCAGCCCTGTCAAAAGCGTAGTAGGCATGGCCATCATTCACCAGTTTCATGGCATATTCGCGGTACAGTTGTTTCCTTTCGCTCTGGCGGTAAGGGGTATGCGGGCCGCCTTTCAGCGGGCTTTCATCAGGCGTGAGGCCGCACCAGGTGAGGCATTCCACTATATAGTCTTCAGCGCCGGCTACAAAGCGGCTCTGGTCAGTATCTTCAATACGTAAAATAAAATCGCCGCCATGCGCGCGGGCAAACAGGTAGTTATATAAGACCGTGCGAACGCCGCCAAGGTGCAGGCCACCCGTTGGGCTGGGTGCAAATCGTACTCTTACTTTTTTATCCATGCGGCAAAGGTAATTGAGTTTTGAGATATTGGGGAGAGCGGGGTGTGCGAACCTGGGTCACAACCCCGGTACACCTACCAAAAAAAACATCCCGCACCTTTATAGATGCGGGATGATGTATAACTATTTTCGTGTAAATATTAATGCTGGTGACCGTGGTGGTGGTGCGCCTCATGCGGGTTAGGCAGCGTGAAGAACTCTTTTTCATCAATTTCCTTCTCTTCGGTAGTGAACTGGGTTGCAATAGACTTGAAGATTTTATCGGTTATCAGGCGGCGGAAAGTTTCATCAGCCATTTTCTCTTCCTGCATCACCTTATCCATGTAGGCATCCATCCATGGCGCCTCATCATCAGCATCCATATCATAGTAGGCAAGTACACGGCCCTTAATATCCTCATACACTTCATCCTTTGATATACGGATGTTGTTGTCCATAATTACTTTATCAGAGATAAGCTGCCAGCGGAGCTGATGCTCAAAAGCGCCAAATTCATTGTTTACTTCAAGCTCCGTTTTCTTCTGCTCGCCACCTTCTTTCAACCACCTTTTCAGGAAGGGCACCGGCAGGGTAATATCAGTAGTGTGTACCAGCATTTCAAACATCTCGTTGTTATACCGCTCGCCGGTTAAGCGATCATATTCTTTTTGCAGCTCAACGGTGAGTTTCTCCCTGAAGTCCGCTTCATCTTTTATTACTGCTGAAGGAAACACTTTTTCATACAGTTCAAAACCCATTTCCATAGGTATAAGCATACCTACTTTTGACAGCGTGAGGGTATAATACTGTTCTGCTTTTTCTGGTCCTGCTTTCAGCGGATCGCTGAGAAACCTGGGCAACTCAGCCTCAGTGCACACATCAGCCGGGCGAAATACCACAACCGAACCCGCAATGCCGCCCATCAATTTTTCCCGCAGCTGTACCGGCATTTTTTCCAGTACGGCTGTTTCTTCTATCTTGTTGGCGCCGGTTGTGTTGCCGTCGGCGTCGCTTTCTTCTATTGTGCAGAAGATGATGTCATCTTTGCCTATTACTGTATCCTGGCCTTCTACCGCACCAAACCGCCTTTTGATGCGTTCCAGTTCATCATCAAGCATACGGCTGTCTATACTTATCTTGTACTTAGTAATATTTGCTTTATCCCTCAGTGCCGGAATTTCAAAATCAGGCTTTATACCTATTTCAAAAGCGAAATCGATATCAACAGGTTTATTCATGTCTGGCCTGTTGTTGTTGCCCATGTTGTGTATCATGGGTTGTGCAAATATTGACAGGCGTTCCGCTCTCATATATTCTTCCAGCTGGCGGGAGGCCGTTTTCACCACCTCTTCATTCATTATAGACTGGCCAACCATTTTACGTACCATGCCCGCGGGCACCTCTCCTTTACGGAAACCTTTAAGGGTAGCCGTTTTAGCGTATTGTTTCAGTGATTTTTCAAAGAAAGGGAGGTAATCTTCTTTCGCCAGTTTAATAACTATTTTATCGTGCAGCGTGCCTAAATTTTCCCGGGTTACTGTTGCCATTATTTTTTGAGTTTTTCAGTTAAAAAAACAGCCATTCCCGGTATTGCCAGGATGGCTGCATGATAAGTTACAAAAAAAAGTGCGGGTGGAGGGACTCGAACCCCCATACCTCACGGCAATAGATCCTAAGTCTATCGTGTCTGCCATTTCACCACACCCGCATTTCGTTTGGGGAGGCAAAGGTAGTAGTTTTGAATAAAAGAAGTTACTTATTTTTTTAAATAATTTGTACTTGCCTTGCGGTAGTTTCAGCAAGCGCAAAACGATACCCTGCTGTTAAAAAAAGGTAAGACAATATTATAACGGGTAATACCGTATATTTGCGGTAGTTCTTTTGCGTGTGGTAGCAGTATTTTCACAAGTGATAATCATTTTGAGGAAACTGTGGTGTCAAAAATAAAGAAGTTTTATGTTTAAAATCGGGGTCACGGCTTAGAGCATAGTGGTGGTCTTGAAATAAAAAAGTTTTATGTTTAATATCGGGGCCACGGCTTAGAGCATAGTGGTGGTCTTGAAATGAAAAAGTTTTATGTTTAAAATCGGGGCCGCGGTATAGAGCATAGCGGTGGTCTTGAAATGAAAAAGTTTTATGTTTAATATAGGGGCCACGGCTTAGAGCATAGTGGTGGTCTTGAAATGAAAAAGTTTTGTGTTTAAAATCGGGGCCGACCGGTATTGACAGCATAGGGCAGGGTCTGTAAGCATGTAGTGGGTTGTGTAATTAGCACTTAAATATGAATACTCAAAATCTATAAGGCGAATATTCTTACGCCATGGCTGCCTAATCAGAGATTAGACACCCTTTATAGCCGCCGGGAAGGCTGCCAGTTGCCGTCCCCGCCGCCGAATCAACAAATAACGGGATAAGATGCCGGTTGCCGCGCCCGGTGTACTAAAACCAAAGTGGATA
>JACMPD010000253.1 GCA_014377675.1 Taibaiella sp. | reverse complement strand
GGAACGCATATTACACCACTGATGTAAAGCCTAACGGAAAACTTTGGGACATGTATTCTGATATACCTGGCGGCACACCCGCTTATGAGTATACAATTGGAGCTGACCAGTGTGGCAGCACAAGCCCCTCCGCGGAAGGCGGCTGCTACAACAGGGAGCATACATGGCCACAAAGCAAATTTGCGAGCGATACACCAATGCAAAATGATTTGTTTATTGTTATACCTACTGACTACTACGTAAACAACCTGAGAGGTAACCTCCCCTATGGTAAAGTAGGCGGCACCCCAACCCATGTTTTTACCAATGGGGGCAAAATAGGTGGCAACGGCTATGCCGGCGCGCCATCAGGCAGTTGCTTTGAGCCCATTGATTCGTTTAAAGGAGATTTGGCCCGCACTTATTTCTATATTGCCACTTGCTATTATGGCGCAGACAGCACTAAATTTACAAACTGGGAAATGGCCACAGGCATCAGTTTTAAGCCGTGGGCTATAGCTATGCTGCTGGAGTGGCACCACAATGACCCCGTAAGTGCCAAGGAAATAAACCGCAACAACAAGGCTTACCTGAGGCAAAACAACCGTAACCCGTTTATTGACTATCCAGAGTACGCTGACTGCATATGGGGCAGTGGCCCTTGTACCAATGCGGTTGATGATGTACCGGCGGCGCAACAGAGTGTAACAGTTATAACCAATGATGCCGCACAGGCTATAACCCTTGACTGGCACACCCTGAACACAGGCGAACTTACCGGCATCAGCCTCTACAACCTTAACGGGCAGGTGGTGTATACCACCCGAGTTGCCGAAAACAATACCCCTGCCCTCAGCATCAGCACCGCAACTATGGCAAAAGGCATCTACCTGCTTCGCCTCAACAGCCTGCACAATGCAGAAGTTAGAAAGATAGTAGTGCAGTAAGAAAATCTGATTCATATTATATATGAAAAAGTCTTCCCGCAACGGAAGACTTTTTTTCTTAGCCACAAGACAGTGAGCTTCAGCAAAAAGCAAAGCGGCAACAGATGCCCGTCTGTTGCCGCTTATATAAGCAAATGTAAAATTGCTGGTGCTGTTAGTTATTCCTTTTCAGCGAAGAACTTGTGGAAGTAAGGTATTGTCTCAATGCCCTTGTAGTAGTTGGCAACGTCATACTTCTCGTTAGGGGAATGTATGTTGTCGTTATCAAGACCAAAGCCCAACAATACTGTTTTAAGGCCAAGCGTTTTTTCAAAAAGGGCTACAATAGGTATGCTGCCCCCGCCCCTTGTAGGTATAGGGTCTTTGCCAAAGGTGGTGCGTATGGCTTTTTCCGCGGCCTTGTAGGCGTGCGAATCAGTAGGGGTAACCACAGGCTCGCCGCCATGGTGGGCCGTTACTTTTACCTGTACATTAGCCGGTGCAATGGATTCAAAATGCTTTGCAAACATATTTGATATTTCATCGCTGGTCTGGTGCGGCACCAGCCTCATTGATATTTTAGCGAACGCTTTTGAAGGCAATACGGTTTTCGCGCCTTCGCCGGTATAGCCACCCCAAATGCCATTTACATCAAGCGTAGGGCGGGTGCCTGTGCGCTCCAGTGTAGTGTAGCCTTTTTCGCCCCACACTTCTTTTATGCCCAGCTCTTCCTGGTATTCATCCAGCTCAAACGGCGCATTATTCAGCGCCTTGCGCTCAGTCTCAGTGAGGTCAGCCACTTTGTCATAAAAGCCCGGTATGGTAATGTGGTTATTTTCATCGTGCATGGAGGCTATCATTTTGCACAGTATGTTTATGGGGTTGGCTACCGCGCCGCCATATACGCCGCTGTGCAGGTCGCGGTTAGGGCCGGTTACTTCCACTTCCATGTAGGCGAGGCCACGCAGGCCGCTTTCTATTGAAGGGTGCTCCATACTTATCATAGATGTATCAGAAACGAGCACTATATCGGCCTTAAGCTTTTCTTTATTGTCTTCAAGAAACTTGCCCAGGTTGCTCGATCCTACTTCCTCTTCACCCTCTATCATTATTTTCACATTGCAGGGCAGCGTGTTGGTTTTGGCCATCACCTCGAGCGCCTTTATGTGCATGAACATCTGCCCTTTATCATCGCACGCACCGCGGGCGTATATTTTGCCGTCCTTTATTACAGGCTCAAAAGGGCCGCTGGTCCACAGGTCTATTGGGTCAGCGGGCTGCACATCGTAGTGGCCGTAAACCAATACGGTTGGTAATGACGGGTCAACTATTTTTTCGCCATATACTATAGGGTGGCCTGCCGTAGTGCATACCTCAGCGGCATCACAACCCGCCTTCAGCAAATGCTCCTTTACGGCATCAGCGCACCTGGCCACATCATTTTTGTACTTGCTGTCAGCGCTTACTGACGGTATGCGCAGCAGGTCAAGCAATTCTTCTAAGAAACGGTCTTTATTCTGGTCTTGGTAGTCTTTCCAGGCTTGCATAATAGCTTTAGTTTTTAAGAGTCAAATGTAAGCGATATAGCCCGATATTTTATGATCGCTTTCTGCGGTGTTGGTTTCATAAAGCGTATCTATCTTTCCTGAACCGCCAGCCACTGGCGATTGAATAATAATCCGATAATCGCATTATCATTCTTAACCCGCATTAAATGTTTCATTGACAATTGTAGCTACTTGTAAAAAAAGTTAATAATTTTTTGGTTTTTACAACAATGAATGATACTTTTACTACAGGGTAAATTTATAAATAGACTTTTTGTGCTCAATGTATCTTTACCCTACCATATATTGGAGATTTTCCGGCCGGGAATTTAAGGTACATGGAGTTGTTAGTTTCTTTTATTTCACAAATAATTTAAATGACGAACAAATGAATAAAAAAACTAATTTTAATTTTGCTGTTGCTTAAAATGAGCATCGCGGGTTACAGCCAGGCAGGCGCACTGAGCATTGTTAATAACAACCCTAAATGCGGTGTCTGGATCGTAATGATTGCGCAAGAGCCATTGGGAGGATATCCAAGGTGCTCCCTGCAGGGCAACCAATTTTTTGTACCAACCTCAACTACCACATCCTTTCCCTCCCATGGCGCTTTCACCAGTGCCGTAGGCTGGCTGATTGGCAGCCCTGGCCCTGCCGCCCCGGCAACAGATTTCACCTGGAATGAATGCCGTTTTCAGTTTGTTTGCCCTTTGGGTCCTCCATGCAGCAGCATGGGTAGCTGGGTAAATACCGTATTTAGTACAATATTTAACTGTAACATGCCACGAAATGGTATTACGAGTGGCGGAACATGTGTCACAGGTATTACATGGTCGCCAGACCCAATGGTAGTTATGGATAATGTCACAGTCACTTTTAATTAACAACTAACGACCGGCATTTTCTTATGCCGGTCATTTTTTATTTCCCTTACAAATAAAAGATTTATATGAAGAACTTAGCATTGTTACTTATATGCATTTTTGCAACCAGACATCTTGAAGCTCAGATCATAAGCACCTTTGCCGGCAACGGCCCTGAAAATGAGGTCACGGGAACTTTTGCCGGCGATGGCGGGCAGGCAACAGCGGCTTCGCTAAGCAGACCAAGTAACCTATGCTTTGACGGTGCAGGGAGCCTGCTGATTGTTGATGGACACAATATGAGAATACGAAAAGTAACTATAGCAGGTATAATTACAACTATTGCCGGTACGGGAACAATTGGTTACAGTGGTGATGGCGGAATGGCTACCGCAGCTCAATTGAACGCGCCAAATGGAGTAACTACCGATAAAAACGGTAATATATATATTACTGAGGCAACCCGAATCCGCAAGATAAACACGGCTGGTATTATTACTACAATAGCCGGCAATGGCACCCTCGGCTACAGTGGTGACGGTGGCGCGGCAACAGCTGCTACAATGAAAGCGGTAGCGGTGACAGTAGACAGCATTGGTAATATCTTCATAGCGGACGGTGGCAACCACTGCATCAGGAAGGTAAATAGCTCGGGCATTATTTCTACAATCGCCGGTAACGGTACGCTGGGCTTTAGCGGAGACGGTGGCCCCGCCAGTGCCGCACAGCTTTATGGCCCGGGATCAATAGCCTTTGACAGGGCGGGCAATATGTATATAGTTGATGGCCTTAACCTGCGCATCAGGAAAATAGATACTGCAGGTATCGTCACCACCATTGCCGGTAACGGCACTAATATGGCGAGCGGGGATGGTGGCCCTGCATCCACCGCCACCATTAGTAACGCACCAGCTATAGCGCTTGATGCCGCAGATAATATCTATTTTCCCCAGTCTACCGGCGGTGTGGTAAGAAAAATTGACCATATTACTGGTATCATAACAAGTGTAGCCGGTAACGGCACGCTATGCGGCTTCAGTGGTGACGGCGGACCCGCGGTTTCAGCCGAGATGTGCGGCCCGGTTGGTCTTGCAATTGACGCAACTGGTCGCGTTTATTTCACTGATACAAAAAACCACCGCGTGAGGCGGCTCAGCTCCACGCTGGCAGTTGACGAAGTGACAACAGGTAAACTCGCAACAATAACCATAACGCCCAACCCTGCAATATCAGGATTATTTACGCTAACCCTTCCCTCCGCCCACAACGAACAAGTGCGGGTAACGGTAACGGATATAACCGGTAAAGTGATAAAAACCATGTCAGCCGAAACCAACAAACCCGTGGCAGTACAGTTTGATGCCCCAGCGGGCATTTACCTGCTCACCGTGCGCACACGCAGTGGTGTGTGGAAGGAGCGTGTGGCGGTACAGTAGGTTGTGTAGCGCACAAAAAGTACAAATTCTAACATCCCAATCCAAAATTGCGGGTTAGGTGGTTCAAAAAATGTCAAGCACACATCATAGTTAGGGTCTGCTGAAAAAGTCAGCTATCAGTCATGTTTAAAATTGGCATAAATTAAGTTCATTATTTCTATGAGCAATTGGGCGGTTTATGTTTAATAAAGTTTTCAATTTTAGGCAAAATGATACTTGCCCGGCCAGTTTG
>JACMPD010000252.1 GCA_014377675.1 Taibaiella sp. | reverse complement strand
GTGGCGCACAGGCTGAATTTAAATTCATTGTTTGATTTCAGATTCAGGTAAACCACCGGGGTGAGTCTGCCGTAGGCATAGTTGAGCTGCGCCAGCTCGTTTGTTTTAAGCGTGGCATCCATACTGTAGGCAAGTATGTCAAGCGCAAGCCCGAAGCCGAGCGGCTTGCCGGTGTTTTTGGATTTGAAACCTATGCCTGCGAAGCCACCTTTGCCACCATAGCTGAGCGAGGTAACGCCATTGGTGAGCGGCGCTGAAAGCACCCAGAATTCATTGGTAAAGCCGGCCTGCACATAGCCTTCAAGGTGCGGCTTGCGGGCTTTGGCGTGAGCAGTGTCCTTAAGCGGCGCAAGTTGCTGCGCCATCAGGCAGAAGGGGAAGAAGGCTGTAAAAAGCAGAATATATTTCATATTAATATCTTTCTTAATCAACTAAAAAAAGGAAGCTGCTCATTGCAGAACAGCTTCCTTTGTAATATTATTTGCGCACAGAATGCAAGGCTGATATGAAGTAAATTTCCTGCAACCTTACTTGGGTACTAATACTCATCTTCGTTAAAAAAGAAGTCTTCCTGTGTAGGGTAATCAGGCCATATATCTTCTATGCCTTCATATATTTCTCCTTCATCATCCAGCTCCTGTAGGTTTTCTACCACTTCCAGAGGTGCGCCTGATCTTATCGCGTAATCTATAAGTTCATCCTTTGTTGCCGGCCAGGGTGCATCTTCAAGGTGAGATGCTAATTCTAGTGTCCAAAACATATTGTAATAATTTTATAAATTTTAACGGATTTTGGCAAATGTAGCCTTTTTTTAAAAAACAACGTGCAAATTTTAAAATTGTGCCTGTTTATCTCTGTTTGTTTATCATCAGACACCTTTTTAGTGCTGATTCGTTGGTTTTTGTACTTAAAAGCTCATATTTACATTTTAATTGAGAAGAGAGATTTTTTATGCTTGCAGTAAGCCACCTTTATAAAAAGTATGCGGATTTTGCCGCTGTAAATGATGTCTCATTTTCGGTGGGTAAGCAGGAGATTTTATCAATAGTGGGGCCATCAGGCGCGGGTAAAAGCACGTTGCTGCACCTTGTAGGGGCACTGGATAAACCTGATGCCGGCAGTGTGTTGATAGCGGGAGTGGATATATTAAAGCTGCCTTCAAAAAAGCAAGCCCGCTTCCGCAACAGCAATATTGGTTTTGTGTTCCAGTTTCATCATTTGTTGCCGGAGTTCACAGCTTTAGAAAATGTATGTATGCCGCTTTGGATAAACGGTACCCAAAAGAAGGATGCTGCGAGCCAGGCGGGGGCAATGCTGGAGATAGTTGGGCTGGGCGGCAGGCTTGAGAACAAACCTTCTGAGCTTTCAGGCGGCGAGCAACAGCGTGTGGCTATAGCAAGAGCACTGGTTACGCGCCCCTCGGTTGTAATGGCCGATGAGCCCACCGGTAACCTGGACAGCGCTAACGCTGCGGCAGTGCATGACCTTTTTCTGCACCTGCGCAAAACTACCGGCCAGACCTTCATAATGATAACGCATAACGATGCGCTTGCCGCCATGACAGACCGTACGCTCACCATGCGCGATGGTAAAATTGTAGAGGAGAAAATAAATAACTAACATGAGGCTTCAGCCTCCACATTCGTTTGTATGCTGCGACTGACCATTATCAACGGCCCTAATTTGAATTTGCTCGGTACACGGGAGCCTGGCATATACGGGAGCCAGTCATTTACTGATTACCTGGCCGGGCTGCGGCGGGAATTTCCGGAAGTAGCAATTACTTATTACCAAAGTAACATAGAAGGGGAGCTCATTAACCACCTGCACAGCTGCATGGGCAACGCTGACGGTATTGTTTTAAATGCAGGCGGCTACACACACACCAGCATAGCATTAGCTGACGCCATAGCCGCCATTGGTGTACCGGTTATAGAAGTGCATATCAGCAATGTATTTGCCCGTGAGGAATACCGCAAAACATCCTTTATCGCATCAAAATGCAGGGGCTCTATCAGTGGGCTGGGTATGAATGGCTACGCCCTCGCGGTGCGGCATTTCATAACTATCTCAACCCCTGAAACCACGTAGAAAGGATACTACATCCATCCGCTTCTTGCCTTCCAGTTGCAGCTCATGTACATAGTACCAGCCATCACCCGTTGCAAACCGAAGCCAGGCCGCATGGTCAGTCTGCATGGCACCGGGTGTTGCATCATGTTCTTCTTTTATGTAGTGGCCTGCAAATACTTTCAGCCCCTTTTCATTATGCCGCGTGTGCGCTGCCGGGTAGGGTGCAAGCCCCCTTACAAAGTTATGTATGGTTTCGCCGTTATTGTTCCAGTCAATGTAAGTATCTTCTTTAAATATCTTGGGCGCGTTTTTAAGCACCGCTGTGGCCGTGTTATCCTGTGGTACTTCGGTTATGTTGTCTTCGGCGAGCAGCTTTATAGTACGCACCAGCAGGGCTGCGCCCGCTTCCATCAGTTTGTCATGCAGGGTGCCGGCATTATCTTCAGGGAGTATAGCCACCTTTTCCTGCAGCATAATATCACCGGTGTCTATTTCGTGTTTCAGCTTAAATGTGGTGACTCCCGTTTCCGTTTCCCCGTTCATAATGGCCCTGTTTATAGGAGCCGCGCCGCGGTACTGGGGCAGCAGCGAACCGTGTACGTTCAGCGTGCCCATAGGTGGCATATCCCACACCGCTACCGGCATCATGCGGAAGGCCACCACCACCTGCAGGTCTACGTTCAATGCTTTCAGTTCCTGTAGAAAATCAGGGTTTTTCATTTTTTCCGGTTGCAGCAGCGGCAGGTTATGTGCCACAGCATACTCCTTCACCGCCGGGGCGTGAGGCAGCTTACCCCGGCCGGCCGGCTTATCAGGCGCTGTCACCACCGCCACAATAGCAGCGCCGGCAGACACAAGGGCATGTAAAAACGCCACCGCGAAGTCAGGCGTTCCAAAAAAAACAATGCGTAACTGCTCAAACGCTTTCATTGCCTGCAAAGCTAAGGCATGAGGCACCGTTGAGTTTCAATCTGGGGATAAAAATTATGGCTTTAATCTTAGTGAAGTAAGAAAGTGCTTCCTTATTTTACTTATATCTGTAACACAGTCGCGGTACTTGTGGATCCACCCGTAGTATTTCAACAATTCTCAATGCTCACGGATCAGTTCAAGCAGGAGGTGCTCTGCCGGTACAGCAATACGAAAGCCGCCAGATAACCGCGTAGGCCTCACTATCCGACTTTGCTTTCGTCTAAAGCGCCAGTTGCAGTACGTAATCGTTCATGAAATATCCATTGCCAATATCTATATCTTCTGTAGCTGTATTTATGAATCCGGCCTTTTCGTAAAATGCTATCGCGCCGGTGTTGTACCGGTTTACATTCAGTTGAAGGTACCGGGGGCCTGATTGCTTTACCGCAGCCGCTAACTGCATAATAATGTATGTACCTATACCCCTTCCTTGTAAGTCAGGAAGTATATACAATTTGTTTAGTTTGTATATCTCCTGTACATCTGTTGAATAGGAAGCAAAAGCCACCGGTACATTATATTCTGTACAGATAATGAATTGCTGGCCCTGCGACATCTGCTTCGCTAAAGATTGTGGTGTATAAAATGCGCCCAGCATATATGCTACCTGCTCCTCTCCCAGAATGGGCGTATAGGTGGCGGGCCAAACCTTCATGGTGAGCTCTATTATCAGGTCAATATCGTCACTGGTCGCGTTACGGCAGTTGAGCATCGGTAATGTTGGTTTGCGAATTGTATGGGTTTTCCAGGCCAACATTTGGGTGTGGGCTATCGTTAAGTTTGTTTTTTTTATCCTCTCCCTAAGAGTTTTCTCAGTTCCTCCAGTTCTTTCTGCTGTGCTTCCATTGCGTTCTTCTGCTGTGCCAAAGAATTGGCTATATTATCTTTTTCAGCTTTTTCTTTTTCAAGCGCATTGGCTATATCGTCTTTTTCAGCTTTTTCTTTTTCAAGCGCATTTGCTATAAGTTCCTTTTCCGCCCGTTCTTGCTCAATTTGCCTGTCTTTCTGTTCAATCTGCAACCTGAACCTTTCAAAGTCATTTCTGTTGCCGCCTTCTATAAGGCGCCAGGCTTCTATTTCGTCTTCAATCTCTTTGCGGCGGGCAGGGTCCACACCCTCAGTGTGCAACACATCCAGTATTCTTCTTACTTCCGGGAAGTCAATGCTGTGGTTATATTCTTTTATAGATCCGTTCTCATCTAAGAAATGTTTTTGTTCAAACACACTCAGCAGCGCGTCAAGCCTGTTTTGCAGCTTGCCTCTTATGCGGGGTATCTGTACTATAAAGCTGTTGTGGGTCAGTTGTTCTATAAATTCACTTTTATTCAGTATTGGCTGGCCCAGTATCATATCTATATATTTTCGTTCCACCTTTATTGCGGGTGAATCAATATCAGCCAGTTTGAAGCCTAACAAGTAAATTGTAACAATGGGTAATGGTTTTTTGATAATATCACCTTCGGCTGTCACCACTTCATCTTCCAGCTTATACTGCTCTGCCAGGTAATTTCTAAAGCGCATAATGTCCACCCTGTTGCGGGCTTTCTGCACTTCAATCAGTACTTTTTTGTGCTCCCCGCTCCCTGTTTTTATTGTGGCTACATAGTCAAGCTTGTAAATGGTCAGCAGTTTGTAAGTTTCCTCTTCAATACTTGTTTCATGGGTACCCACTTTGTACCTGTACTCCTGTGGCTTTACCTGCAACTCGTCTATAGTTTCCCCAATGAGTGTTTCAATGAAAAAGCGGGCTGTCGGAAGGTCTTCCATCAACCGCTTGAACATGATATCATAAATAGGATTGGCTATTACCATTACTGTTATTTAGAGGCAAAGTTATATGATTAGGCCTAAAATGTAGATTTATTGGCATTGGGCTTTTTTAGGTGCATTGAAAAACTTATTTTTGAGCGGAATGCCATCAGTTGACTATGCTGATATAACTATTTTAACTGGTTTAATTGTCGAAAATGAGAAAAAGAATTGTTTATGTTTTTGCTATCGCGGTAACAGGTGTGGTTTTATTCGCATCATGCAGAAAAAACTATCATTGCCAGTGTTCTTACCAGAATCAGATAAGGCTGAACAAAGACCTGGGTTCAAAAGTAAAAAGTGATGCGCAAGAAGAATGTGACAGTTATGATACTACCATTACAGGTGAGAAATGGACGTGTATTTTAAATTAACAGTGCCATTTGTATTTTTGATCATTTTTTTGCCTGTTATTCTGCTTCCCATTATACCTTTGCCTCATGCAGGATTATTCCAACTTTGACCCTAATTCTTTGGGTCTTAAATCTAATAACATCTTCGGGCTTCCTTTCAATGAAGAAAGCGCAGGCCTGGTACTGCTGCCTGTGCCGTGGGAAGTGACAGTATCTTACCGCACAGGTACTGCTCATGGGCCTGATCAGATTTTTGAAGCAGCAATGCAGGTTGACCTTTTTGACCCCGATGTAAAAGACGGCTGGCAAAAGGGGTTTTACATGCTGCCAGTTGACCGGAATATCCGTAAGAAAAGCGATTATCTCAGGCAGTGTACCGAGCTTATTCTCTCCCACATGGTGGACGGTGGCATTGTTGCTGACAATGAACAGCTCAATAATAAACTTACCGAAATAAACGAAAACGGCAAGATAATAAGGGACTGGGTTTATGAAATGACCATGGCACTGTTGAAGAAAGGCAAAAAAGTAGGCCTTATTGGCGGAGACCACAGTACCCCCCTGGGTTACATTAAGGCACTTGGGGATATTCATAAAGATTTTGCTATATTACAGATTGATGCACATGCTGATTTGCGGATAGCCTACGAGGGTTTTACCTATTCACATGCTTCTATTATGTATAATGTGCTGCAGGAGATACCAGCGGTTACCCGCATAGTACAGGTGGGCATAAGAGACTATTGCGATGAGGAACTGGCCATGATACAGGAAAGTAACGGCAGAATAGTAACATTCTTTGATCAGGACATAAAAGAAAGGCAGTTTGAAGGAGAAACCTGGAAGCAGATCTGCGACAGCATAGTAGCTGCTCTTCCGCAGAAAGTATATATTAGTTTTGATATTGACGGGCTTGACCCTAAACTTTGCCCTAATACCGGCACGCCGGTGCCCGGCGGCTTTGAAGCCGAACAGATCTTTTATCTTTTCAGGCAGGTGAAGAAAGCCGGTAAGGAAATTATTGGTTTCGATCTCAATGAAGTCTCCTGCGGACACCAGGCTGGCGATTGTATTGACTCCATAGTGGGCGCAAGGGTGCTGTTTAAATTATGTAATTATTTGGTTTCTTAACTGCCGAAACGAATTGACGTTTAAGCGGGCCGATAAGTAATTGGTCAGTAACTTATCTCAGTTAACTTTAATTAGTAATTAGTCTGAGGTGCTAATGTGCATCTCCGTGGGCAATATTGCATGTTAAAGTAATGTTGGTTATAGGCGTAAAAATTTAACCCTCAACAAAATCACCTATTTTTAAGGCTAATAAAAATCTTCTGATGCGTTTTTTGAAATTGATTGCCACCGCTATAACCCTCAATAGCTCTTTACTTGCCCTAGCACAGGACTATGCTCCGGCAAAGCATGTGCATTATAAAAACAACTCCCGTGCAAAAACAACGGTCGCTGACCCCGCTGAGGATAATTATAATGTCAATTATGTGAAGCTCGATCTGGAGGTGAGCAATACTTCCACCCGCGTAGCGGGCAACGTAACTACCCGTGCTGTAGTAACAGCGGCGTCAATGGCAGCCTATGTTTTTGAACTGAATCCGGTGCTTTCAATTGATTCTGTGGTAGTTAATGGTGTTACCTGCTCCCTTTCGTCAGCTGGTTATATCCGTTCGGTTGCGCTCCCTGCCGCTTTGACTGCGGGTGCTGCATTTACGGCAACTGTGTATTATAGTGGTACACCTGCTTCAGGTTCGTCTTTCGGCGGGCCCAATGGTATGAACAGCTTTGCCTCACCCAGGTGGGGCAACCGGGCAACCTTCACGCTGAGTGAATCTTACCGGGCTAATGAATGGTGGCCGTGCAAACAGTCGCTGAAAGACAAAATTGACTCTGCGGATATATGGCTTACTGTACCTGATTCCTTGAAAGCAGGCAGCAACGGCACGCTTGAAGCGGTAACTACAATAGACTCTGCACATGTGCGCTATCAATGGAAGGAGCGCTCACCTATTGATTATTATCTGATTTCACTATCGGTGGCCAACTATATTGACTATTCTTACTACATGCATTTCAGTGGCAGCACTGACTCGATGCTTATTCAAAATTATATATATAATAACGCCGGTACCCTTCCTGCTTTCAGGAGCGTGATTGACTCTACTGGTATCATGGTCAATTTCTTTTCTTCATTATACGGCAGGTATCCTTTCTGGAAAGAGAAATACGGCCACGCTATGGCGCCACTTAGCGGAGGCATGGAACACCAGACCATGACCACCCTCGGTTTTTTTGACGGCCCCCTTGTAGCGCATGAGTTGGGCCATCAGTGGTTTGGTGATAATGTTACCTGCGCTACCTGGGCCGATATATTTATAAATGAAGCCTTTGCGAGCTATAGTGAATACCTTTTTATTGATCATTTCCGCAACCATACACTCGCCACAACCGATATACGTGACAGGCAGGACAATGTAAAGACAGCACCAGGCGGCGCCATATTTGTTGATGATACAACAAGCGAGAACCGCATATTTGACAGCAGGTTGTCTTATGACAAAGGCGCATGTGTCGTTCATATGCTGCGTTTTGTTATTAATGACGATTCTGTTTTCTTTCACATACTCCGTGCCCATCAGCAGCAGTTGAAGGACAGCACAGCCACCATTCAGGATTTTAAACATGTGGCCGAAAGCATTGCCGGAACCACAGTTAATGGTATGAACCTCGATACTTTTTTTAACCAGTGGGCGTATGGCGAAGGTTTTCCGCTCTATAATGTCCATTGGAGCCAGGCCGGAAGCGATGTTTATATTCAACTGAACCAGTCTACATCAATGCCATCGTCAATACCTTTGTTTTATACCCCGCTTGACATTAAGCTCCGCTCGGCAGCCGGCGATACTACAGTGAGGATATTTAATAACCAGGCAAGCCAGACCTATCATTTTACATGGGCTAAAGCAATGACAACGCTTGTAATGGACCCGGGCTACAACCTGCTGTATGACTTAAACAGCATTACTAGGGACCTGGGGGTAGCCTCCATTAACAGCACTCAGGTAAGTATCTATCCGAACCCGGCCGCCTATTACTGGCAGGCCGATAATCTGCCGTCCGGCAGCAGGCTGATGCTTACAGACATAACCGGCAAGCTGCTGTGGGAAGACAACAGCGGTAATGCTGCCGTGAAAATACCCGCTGCAAGGTTGGCGACAGGAATGTACCTGCTGAACATAAGCGGGCAGGCCGGAACTGCCAATTATAAACTGGTAAAGCAATAGATTCAGGTTGCAATAGCAAATGAATACCAAATGACAGGCTAAAACAATAAATATGTCAAAGAAGAACGCCCCTCGGCCCGACGGCATGGCATACTCTACAAATAAGGATTTTTTTAATGACTTCCCAAGTGAAGAGCCCGCGGAAACACTTCCGAAAGAAAAGCAAAAGCTGAAAGTAATACTGGACACCAAACAGAGGGCCGGTAAAGTGGTAACACTAATAGATGGCTTCAGCGGCACAGAGGACGATATGGAGGCATTGGGTAAACAACTGAAAACAAAGTGCGGTGCCGGCGGCAGCACTAAGGATGGCTATATAATAATACAGGGAGACTACAAACTGAAAGTACTTGCATGGCTCAAAGAGTGGGGCTACCTGTTGGCTAAGTAAGTCAGTCAACATATTACTATGGCACTTTCATCTTTACTTTAAGCGGTACGGCACTCAAATAATGCAGCAAATTGGATGAAGGGGAAAGCGCCCTTGGTTCCCTTTCCCGCTGCTTCCTCCGTATTCTTTTCTTCTTTGTTCTTTCTTTACCTATTTTTGCCCAATTATTACAAACACGTGTCAACTACTAACATATATGCTGGAAGATATTAAGATACTCAATGAGAAAGAAACCCGCGGCGGGTTTGGTGAAGGAATACTGGAGGCCGGGCGTAAAAACCCTAATGTGGTAGCCCTCACGGCTGACCTTGCAGGCTCGCTGAAGCTCAACGCCTTTATTAAAGAGTTCCCTGACAGATTTATACAATGTGGTATTGCCGAAGCCAACATGATAGGCGTGGCAGCCGGGCTTACCATAGGTGGTAAAATACCATATACTACCACTTTTGCCAACTTTTCCACATCACGGGTTTATGACCAGGTGCGTCAGAGCGTGGCTTACAGTGGCAAGAATGTAAAAATATGCGCTTCACACGCCGGCCTTACCCTTGGCGAAGACGGCGCAACGCACCAGGTACTGGAAGACATAGGCATGATGAAAATGTTGCCCGGTATGACGGTGATTGTTCCTTGTGATTTTAACCAGACTAAAGCCGCAACGATAGCCATAGCGGAATACCAGGGGCCGGTATATCTGCGCTTCGGGCGGCCAAAGTGGCCTAACTTTACGGCTGAAAACCAGGACTTTGTGGTAGGTAAGGCGCAGGTGTTGGCAGAAGGTAACGACGTAACTATAATAGCCTGTGGCCACATGGTATGGCTGGCTGTGGAAGCTGCAAGAATGCTGGCGGAACACAATATATCAGCAGAAGTTATAAATATACATACTATAAAACCACTTGACGAGGAAGCAATTATAAAGTCACTGAAGAAAACGGTCTGCGTAGTTACGGCTGAGGAACACCAGGTAAACGGTGGCCTGGGCGATAGTGTTGCCAACGTGGCGGCACGCAACTGCCCGGTACCACATGAGTACGTAGCGGTAATGGATACCTTTGGTGAAAGCGGAACGCCCATGCAGCTGCTCACCAAGTACGGGCTTACCAAAGAACACATAGCCGCGGCGGCGCATATAGTGCTGGCCAGGAAGGGAAACATTGCATAAAGTACCCACTAAAACTACCACCAATTTACTCCCAAACCATCAGTTGTATGGGCTCAAGATGCTGTGCCACACTTCAAAAGTGTGGCACAGCCACGTAAAGTACAAGCCGGGAACACGCGGAGACAGCCGCCTCTGTTTTTGGGGAAAACATGTTGGTAACTGTGAAATAATAAGCAAGCGGATGCAAAGATGACCTATGTAATATGAATGTCAAAAGAATGACTTTTATTAATTACCGGTTGTAAAACTGGCTTGTTTCAAGTTATCATAAAAAGATTTTTCAAAAAAATCCCGCACTTTATTCCGCGAATACACTAACTTTATTTATGTTTACGTCCCTGATTGTACTTTGGGATAGTTTTGTGTTTTCTGAATGAGCAATTAAGTTTTAAAAATCATCTGGTATGAAGAAAATTTTACGATTATTTATCCTATTGGCCCTAATTATTTCACCTAAGCTTGCGGAAGCGGCTGTTTCAGTAACATTTACCGGCAGCCCATCTCTTACAGGCTGCGACAGTGTATTCTTATTCTTTACACCTACAGTCACAGGCTGTAGCGGCGGTACCAGCTACCAGTGGACCTACAGCCACCCAAGCTCTGGTTTTTCTTTTACCTCATCAGTGGCCAACTACATGTTTAACAGGATAGGCTCCTGGGACGTGCAGGTGATAGCCACTTGTGGCGGCCAGAGCGATACTGAATTAAGAACCGGCTACGTAAACGTGACCCCACCCCCGGTGGTTGGTTTTACTACCGCAGGCGCAGATACCGGCCTTGTTTGTGGCCCACGTACAGTCAATTTCATCAATACTACTCCCGGAGCGGATACCACTTGCGGCACACACGTCTGGAGATGGATTATAAGCGGGCCTTTCGGTACCCGTTTTTACACCACTACTAATATTACTCAAAGTTTCAGTACTCCCGGCCGTTACTCCGTTACTTTACTCTACAATGCGGGCTCGTGCGGTTGTTTCGGCTCCGTAACAAAAACTGACTATATTATTATTGACTCACCAGCCACTGCGTGTTTTACAAGTGCTGATACAGTTATTTGCACCGGCAGTGGCACGGCTAATTTCAGCAGCGCGTGCTCACGCGGTGCATATAGCTATGTGTGGGATTTCGGTGACGGCAGCGGCGCGGTAACCACTACTTCCACTACTACATCTCATTTCTATTCGGGTTTTGGATATTATGGTGTGCGCCTTATAGCTTTTAGTGCCGCGGGCTGCCCTGATACCGCCTTTCGTGACTCTGTCGTATACTCAGGCAACCTTGCTGTAACAATGTCCGCCGCGCCTGATAGCGTGTGTTTCGGCACACCGGTTACTTTTCGCAGTGTAACTACTTCTGGTGGCCCTGCCACTGCCTTCTACTGGTCTTTATATGACGCGGGCGGCTTGCGTGTTGATTCAAGCACCACCGCTGACTCCACTACCTTTTCTTTCACCTATGCCAGCAGTGGTCGTTATACTGTCGCGGATAGTATTGTTGATGCCTACGGTTGTTCCGCTGTTGCGTACCGTAATATATATGTAAGAAGCCTGCCGGTTGTGGACACTTTTTTCAATGATAGTACTTTTAAATGTACGCCCTCGTTACGGGTGCGTTTTACAGGCGTAGCTCGAGGAGACAGTCCATTGACCTATACCTGGGCGTTCTCTTCGGCCACCACCGCTACCACCAGCGGAGTGGGTCTATTTAATCCCTCATATACTTATACCGCTACCGGTGTTTACACACCTACTCTTTCGGTTACTGACAGGTATGGCTGCAAAAGCGATAATTTTTATTATTCTTTCTACTCGGTAAGAATAGGCACACCGTCGGTAAATATATTTAAAGATCTTGATTCAGGTTGTGCAAACCCCGGCCTTACGGTTACTTACCAGGTACGGATCTCACCCGTTGGTACAGCTTTTGTTGTAGATTCTGTCTCTTATGGTGACACTACATCTCCGCCGTGTGTCGGCGCAGCAGGGTGCGCTGATTCATTCCATACATATACTACTGCGGGTATTTTCCCTATGGTAGCTTACTGGCGTTTGCCTGCATACCTGGGTGGATGCTCAGGTACTGATACAAGCTGGGTAAAAGTGGGAGCCGCGCGTCCGGACTTTAACCTTGTCGTGTCACCTTCTGATTCGGTTTGTCCTGGCACTACCGTTCTTTTCCGGGCCAATTGCACGAATTGCACAAGTTATTCATGGTCAAAAACGACAAGTAATTCTACCGGTGATACATCAAGCTTAGATGCCAACAGCTCATTTTATGGAGTTCCTTCACCTGCGTTCCCGACCGGAAGATGGCCGTGGAGATTAATTATGTCTTTTAACGGTTGTACCGATACTGTTGATTCGGTTCAGCATGTGTGGGGGCCTGTGTCAGGAACTATCAGCGGCATTACACCTAACTGCAACTCCAGACGCAACTACAGGTTTACACTTTCAGGCGCTACGGGGGCCACTTCATTCAACTGGTCTGTACTAAATTCAACCGGAACTGTTGTATACACAACTACGACTGCAAGTAATATACTTACCTATACTTTTGGTACAGGGATTAATTTCAGGGTAACAGCCACGGAATTAGATTCGGTGCACGGTTGTACTAATACTTCAGATACGTTTAACGTCATTATTGGTAACTCCGGGCTCACTTGGCGCCAGTTAAAAGATACTGTTTGCGCCGGCCAGGTTGATTCGTTCTTCGGTCCTTTAACCATTACCGGCGAAGGTTTCAGAACGTATTATTGGCATTTTGGTGATGGAACGATATTGGGGCCTACTAGCGATACAGCAGTAGCTCATATTTATACCGCACCTGGCACCTACTATGACACTGTTATTGTAGTTAACGCTTCTGGTTGCCGTGATACAGCGCGCAGGGATTCCGTAAAGGTAGTTGGAATGAGGGGGGGGATCAGAGCCACACCTACAACAGTTTGCCTCGGTGACCTGGTCAACTTTGTTGACAGTAACACTGATGCTGTAGCGATCACCAATACACATGATTATATTTTCAATTCAATACCGTATGCTTCCGGTACCGGCATTTTTGCCGGTGGTACTTCTACCAGTGTTTATGGGAGGGTAACGGGGAGGCTGGGCCGAGGTGATACTTCTGTCAGATTCCCTTTCACAGGAGACTACACAGTAACTTTAAATGATACTGATGTTGTCGGCTGCACCAGCTCTACATCAATAGTAGTACGTGTAGTGAAGCCAACGGCTTACTTTACATCTTCTGACGGCAATGGCACAGTATGTATCGGTCTGCCGGTGGTATTCAATGATACCAATACCCGTTGTACTTACTCCTGGAGTTTTGACGGTGGCACTACCTGGACCACTCCTTCAGCTGCAGCCCAAAGCTATACCTATACATTTACCACTAATGGGTTTAAAACCATTAAGTGCGCTATTTCAGCAGATGGCACTGGGGGGTATCCGGCAGGTTGTTCAGATACTATGACAAGGGTTAACTACATCAATGTTGCTCCGTTGGTTGTTACATCAACTAACTTTGGTGACAGCACTGTGATCAGTTGCCCGCCGTTACGCATCATCAGGTATGCTGATACGCCGTTTTTATCTTATACGTGGAGAGTAAATCCTCCCGGTACTACATTCAGTGGTGCTTTGATCAATACTACCATTTACGGTACCGGTACTTATTCCGTTACATTAATAGGTACCAATGCAAGGGGTTGTACCGATTCTGCTCGCTACACCTATAGCATAGGTGGCCCGAAAGGGTATTTATCACTCCGCCCGTCTGACAGTGGTTGTGTGCCATACCACCTTGTGGTTAAGTTTACGGATACCGGAGGCTTGTCAGCAACAGAAGCTTACATCTGGAACACATGTCCGTTTGGTGCTTTAACTACAACAGCTGATTCTATTGAGCTTGACTACACTACTGCCGGCACCTATTGCCCGCCAACACTGGTACTGCAAAGCGGAAGCTGTGTAGTAAATATCGGTAACCTCACTGACTCAATAAGGGTTTACCCGTTACCAACGGTAAGCGTGGTACAGACACCTCCGGGCATTTTATGCTATGGTGGCTCTGCTACCCTGGTTGCGAGCGGTGCGGATTCATATTCATGGTCACCGACTACCTACCTTGATGACCCGACTATAGCTACGCCAAGTGTCAGCAGCGCTTCCGTTACCACTACCTACGTAGTTACAGGTACTACCATTCATGGTTGTGTTGATACACAAACAGTTACTGTTGTGGTTAACCCAGCTATAAGCATTACTATCACCGGCAGAGACAGCGTATGTATCGGCAGGTGTGATACGCTCATAGCGAGTGGTGTCACCGGCGCGTCATATGTATGGACAGGTGTAGGTACTTCATGTGCCGTGTGTGATACCAATGTGGTTTGCATCACATCTACACATACTTACACCGTACGTGCAACTGACGGTGCTGGTTGTTCTGACTCTACAACGTTTAAGGTTACAGTTAACCCTGCACCGGTATTACGTGTCACTCCAGATCCGGCGTTTGTTTGCCAGGGTATTGATACAACGCATTTGTATATTACAGGCGCCCAGGATTATATATGGCGCCCGCGCCTTGGTCTTTCCTGCGACTCCTGCGCTGATCCGTTAGTAACTATTACGAGCAATATCATTTATTCTGTTACCGGTATTTCTAAATTTGGTTGCCTTGACTCCATTATTGTTCCTGTTACGCATTATGATACTACTGATACCTGGATAAGCGCTGATACGAGCATTTGCCGCGGCGATGTCGCTCATCTTTCTGCACGCGGTGGTATCGGTTATTTGTGGAAGCCGGGTAGTACTCTTGATGATCCTACTTCATACAGGCCAAATGCGACACCGGTAGCTAATACCACTTATACTGTATACATTAAAGAGAATGTTTGCTTTAATGATACACTAACCGTTAATGTAAGAGTGGTGCAAATACCGGTACTTACCTTGCCGCCAAGTGTAACCATCATAGCCGGTAACAGCGTTCAGCTTTTCGCTAACTATGGCGATACCGCAAACAGTTCATTCCTTACATCGTTCCTGTGGACGCCTTCTGATTCCACATTAACATGTTTCGATTGTCCGAGGCCGATAGCCACGCCAGCAAACACTACTACTTACTCTGTAACTGCATCAACGAACGAAGGTTGTTCTGCATCAGGCTCAGTAACCATCAATGTAATATGTAACGACAATCAAATATTCATCCCGAATACGTTTACACCTAACGGTGATGGAGTGAATGACCGTTTCTATATCAGCGGCAGAGGTCTTGGTGTTACCAAGAAAATGGCTATCTACAACCGTTGGGGTGAGCTGGTTTATGAGGCGAATAATGTTAAATCTAATGACCCCGGCGTAGGATGGGATGGTACCGTGAAAGGACAGGTAGTGGCACCAGATGTATTCATCTATGTGGTTGAGGTTCTTTGCTCAACAGGTGAGTCATTTATTTTCAGAGGTGATATTTCTATGGTAAGATAATATAGCGGCTACGGGGGAAGCGAAGACGCTTCTCCCTGCAAGCTATAAAAGATTGGTTTTTTGATTTTAACTTTAGAATTAGAAAGATGAAGAATTTTTTAAAAATAGTTACTGCGGGTCTGTTGCTTGGTTTTGGTACTAAAGCTGTAGCCCAGGATATTCACTTTTCGCAGTTTTATGAGAATTCCATTTTGCGTAACCCTGCACTTACAGGTATATTCAGTGGCGATTTCAAGGTAGGTGTAAACTACCGCGATCAGTGGGCTTCGGTGGCCAATCCTTTCAGAACGGTTGCTGCAACCGCTGAAACGAGAATATTAACCAACAGGGCTGTAGGTGATTACCTGAGCATAGGTCTTGGTGCTTATTATGATAAGGCCGGGTCTATTGGCTTTACAAGCCAGGAAATCTACCCTGCCATTGCCTTTAATAAAGCTATGAGTGATCAGCACAACAGCTATCTTTCCGTTGGTTTCACCTTTGGATATCTCTCCCGCTTTGTGGATATGAGTAAAATGACACTCAGCAGCCAGGTGGTTAACGGTGTTTACAGCAGCAGTAACCCATCAGGCGAGAATGCGCCGTTTAAGAGCCTCCATAACTTTGATATGGGAGCTGGTGTAAGCCTCAACAGCTCTATCGGGCTTGAGAACAAGGCCAACTACTACCTTGGTGCTTCGCTGTATCACATTAACCGCCCTACTCAGATATTCAACGGAGGCTATTCAACTGTGAAGCTTCCTATGAAATTGCAGTTTAACGCTGGTGTTAATTTTATTATGAGTGAGAAGTTTAGCCTGGCGTTGCACGCTAACTATTCTAACCAAAATCCTTATACCGAAACTATCGCCGGTGGCTATCTTACTTTTCACAGTGTAACACCTGGTCTGCCAAGTATTTTTGCTTTTAGTTTTGGTGGATTTTACAGGGTCCAGGATGCCTTTATTCCTGTAGTCAAACTTGATTATTCGAATGTTTCTCTCGGCATTTCTTACGATGTCACTAACTCATCATTGGCTACGAGCACCGGTGGTACAAGCGCCACTGAAATTTCGTTGTATATCCGTTCTAAATACACGCATAAAACTAACCCGAGGGACGGTGTTATGTGCCCGCGTTTTGAAGCTGAGATCTACTCCCCATTTGAGCAATAGTATTTAATATTGAGTATAATAGAAAATGAGCGCCTTATGCGCTCTTTTTTTATGTGCTGTTTCAATTGCACTGATATTCTCCCTGCTACTTCATTAATTTTGTCTGAAATATTACGCACATGGATAATAAGGTACGGCTTGATAAATATTTGTGGGCTATTCGTGTCTTTAAGACACGTTCTTTGGCTACCGCAGCTATTGATGAGGGTAAGGTGAAAATGGGTGGCGCTAACCTGAAACCCGCAAGAATAGTAGGTGTTGGTGACCGCTACGATATAAAGACCCCTGCCAGAAAATGGAACATAGAAGTTGTAGCGCTTATACAAAACAGGGCAGCATTTGAAGAGGCCATAACCAAGTATGTTGACATGACGTCAGATGAGGATAAGCTGCCACCTAAAACCATATCATCAGGCTTTTATACAGGAAAGCGCATAAGTAAAACAGGCCGCCCCACTAAGAAACAGCGGCGCGACCTGGGCGATTTTATGGACGATAGCCCGGAGTAATGTTAATAGATATTGATGAAATTTCCTGAGATTGTTTTTACCCAGCTGTTGCCCTTATCAGTACTTTGATAGATGCCTTTATTGGTAGCGAGATAGACGAACTGCTTTTTAGTGCCGTTTTTATAGATATTTTCTTTGAACGCTATATTTCTGACAATAGTGTTTGCCGCAAGCCCGGTATTGCTTGGCTGGAATGTGTTAGTGTTGGTGTTAAGGATGTATACACCGGCAGAGTCGGTACCCACCAGGCAAACTTCTTCAAATGGTGAAGCGACACACATAAGTGGCCGTCCTGCGGGCAGGCCGGTAAAGCTTGTCCAGGTTTTGCCGGTATCATCGCTGAAGTAAGCGCCTGATGCGCCGAAGTTATCAATAGCAATTACCCTGTGATTATAATGGCCCAGAGAAAAGAATGCAGGGGTGCCGGGGAGCCCTGCCCGTTGTTGTGATTCTTTCCACCTGTTTGGTAGTGCGTTTCTTGAGAATACCCTGTTATGAATAGCATCATACGCTATAAGTATATTGTCTTTCAATAAGGTAAAAGAAGTTATGGTCATTTGGTAGGTGAAAACTATCTGATCAGTGTCATACCAGTTTTCAGGATACCATTCTCCTAATATACCGTCCCGCTCGTTACCTGCCATCCCAAAAAAGTTTTCAGGCGATGGGTTGTCAGACACAACATATACATGGTTCCATGCGGGTACATTTGCTACCATGCTTTGGTTCAGGTTGAAAGCCCTGCCGGTATTAGTGACCATTGGAACTGATGTGAGGGAGTCGTATGCATAATTAAAATTTCTCCCGCTGTTACTGCTCAGGTATATTGACGGTTTTATCCACAAAAGGTTTTCATTTATGGTCACTATCGCCCTTGTTGGCTGCCCATCAGATGCGAACACAACTTTGGCTGACTTTCCGTCGGTACTATTGTACAGTGCACCTGATGAATCTGTAAAATACAAGGAATATGGCGTTGCTACTACCTGGCTGTTATTAATGGTGTTGCTTTTTTTGCACCCCGCTAAAAGGCCTATTGTGGCTAATGACAGCGTAGCGGCCTTAATTATGTTCATTTTCCTCATCTATTTAAATAATTTGTGGTTAATTAGGTAGTTCAAAGATAATGATAAAAACGATAGTAACTAACATGTTAAGATACATACGCCGGTTCAAAAGCGGTGTAGTTTTTAATATTTTTTCGAAATATCTTTGCTGCATTAATTGTTAATTAATACCCCTGTCTGCTGCTGTTGTTTTTTTCGATGGCATCGTTAATTTTCATCCCGAAATCAAGCAGTGTTATAATGCTGCTCTCTTCTTTATTGGAGAAATTAAGTTCAAGGTGGCTCTGCATTGCGTTGTCTTTAAAGTTGCCGCCGTTGATTGAAAAGTCTGTGAGCAGTTTTTTGCTTTCACTGTAGATAACAGAATCTTCGCGCGGTATGTAGCTGCCCGGGTTTATATTCTGCAATACCCGCTGAATATCAAAATAAAGTGCGAATGGGTGCCCTTCCAGCTGTTTTGCAGCTTCGGCGGGCAACTTGGCTGCCTTGTATTCGCCTGCCAGTATACCCCCTGCTGTTGCGTACCGGTTAGACACGGCCAAGTAGTTGTCATTCATAGCTATGAAGAATGAATCGTGTTCGCTTACCGGTACGGCGTATCCCTGGTTTACAGGCATCATCATCCCTGAAGCTTTCGCAATATCCATCAGGCGGCTGAATTTCGCTTTGTTATTTATTTTAATAACGTAGCTGATGCTCCCGTCTGTATTCCGGCTTCCGTCACGGGCTGGCTGGTTGCCGCCTGTGGCATTTTTTACTATTAGGTCGTTCATAGTAAAAGCCATGTCGCCGGTGAAGGCATCAAGTATATTGTCTACATCGGTTCCCTGCGTGGACAGGCCGCTATTGGCTAAGCCCAACAGACCGGTTTTATCCATCATTGCCTTTATGCCCTTTGTGGATAAGTGCATGGCCAGCATCATGTCCAGGTTTTGAGATGGCATGCGGGCAATCATGTCTTTATCGGCATTGTTGGCACCAAACTCTTTGTATATTCCGGCCATTTCATCAGAGGAGTAGTAAGTCATATCCCCGGTTATTTTGCCCTTTTTGAAATCGAAGCCACAAGCGAACGCCGTCTCCTTCCAGAAAGCAGGCGATAAGGACACACCACCCATGGCTGCGGTGGCCGGGTCACTCATATACTGGCTCATTATTTGTTCGTAGTTGATCCAGAGTGTAATGTCGTGTCCGCTGTTCTCCAGCTTGGTAAAGTTCTTATTATTGTTAATGGTGTTATCATCAGCAACGTGAAAAGCGATATCCATTTCAGCTGCCATATCTATTGGTGCCGCGGCTACAGGCGGTGCGGGAGTAGGATTTTCCTGCGGTGGATAGTTTTCGTCAGCCGGGTCAATGAGCGGCTCCTGCGGTTTGTTTTCTATTACATTAATTATGATGAGCAGGTTTTTATTCCAGCCTACATACATGTCAGTGCCTAAGGCGGCTGATTTTATGCCTTTATGGTCTGTAATAGCCGCTTTTGGAAAATTATTTTTTACGTACGTTTCCCATTGGCCGGCATCATTTAAAGGAACAAGACCGGTAACTTTTATTCCGTTATTAAATCTGTTATCAGATTTAAGGTATACATAGAAAGTATTCAGGGCATCGATTCCGGCCTTGTCAATACCTGACATTAAATTGCTTCCGTTGTTTTCAGGAACTTTTTTTTGCATTTCCTTAAACAGCTTGCTGCCCGTTACCATGTTCCAGGCAATGGTTTTCCCCAATGATTTCAGGTTTATTCCTGCTACCAACGAGGCATCCTTCGGTATGTATTTCCTATGGTCAGGTACATTGTTACAAGCGCTCAGGAAGATAACTGAAACGCAGATAACGGTAGCGGCACGCAAGTGGCGGAGCATGATAATTTTATATTTATTGGCTTAGAACGGTAAGTCGTCAACTGCGTCAGCGCCGGTATTGGCACCGCCTGCCTGGCTGTAGTTACCTGGTGGATTATTACCCTGGTTAAAACCTTGGTTGTTATTGCCCTGGCTAAACCCCTGGTTGTTGTTGCCTTGATTATAACCCTGGTTGTTGTTATTGTTGTTATTGTAAGGCGGAGCCTGTTGGTTATTACCTGGCTGCGCTGTAGCTGCTGACGCATGCTCAATTCTCCATGCTTCCAGATTGGTTATGTAATTTTCTTTACCGTCTTTCACATATTTAGAGCCTCTTACATTGAATGATATTTTAATGTTGTCATTCTCGTTAAAGTCCTTTATTATATCGCATTTAGCCTGTGTCAACTGTAGTTTTGCGAAGTTGGTATACGTGCTTCCATTTATTTCCTGTGATAATTCTATAACAAATTCACGTTTTTTAAACGTTTGTGTTACCTGCTGTTCATCATACTTTTTGATCAGTTTTCCGGTTAATTCTAAGCTCATTTTTTGTAAATTTTATAATAAGACAATAAAGATTGTAAAGATACGCATCCTGCGTTACCTTCAATTAAAAAAAGTGCCTGTTGAGGCACTTTTTTACTAAGGGAGGCTGAAGGGTCTCGAACCCTCGACCCTCAGAACCACAATCTGATGCTCTAACCAACTGAGCTACAGCCTCCGTGTATGTTTTAAGGAGTGCGAAGATACGCAATATTTGTATAGAGCGGCATTTTTTTACAAAAATATCGTACTTCCAAGGTAGTTTTGTTTTCAGCTGCTGTGCAGGAGCCTATGCAAGCATGCGCAGCTGTGGCATAGTATTCAAACAGTGAGGACTATATATCATTTCTTCCCTTCATACTGCTCTATTAAATCACTAACTGCCAATACAAGGTCATAAGGTATCTTCATTCCGGTGTCAGTAATGTCAAAGCGGCCAAGTGCTGACCATGCCATGTAAAAGCGCGCATATCCCTTGATATTCACTTCAAAGTGCATACCGTCTTTTTTAAGCTGTGGTATAACAACTGCGAGCTGCGATTTTTTGTTATAAGTGAATTGACGGGAGAAACTCTGAGCCATATCGTGCAAATTAACTTCTTTCAACACAAAAAAATGCTATTATTGCCTTGTTATGAAGTTTAATTTTATTTTACCACTGCTGCTGTTTTGCAGCGCAGCGCTGGCCCAGCCCGCGAAAATTACGCTTACAGGCACCCTAACCATGGCCACCGGGGAGCAGTTTCCGTACCGTATAGAGGGAACGGAGCAAAACGGAGTATTATTGGGTTTCGGGTATACCTACAGTGCGCCTAACGAAACAAAGGCGGTGATAGAAGGCAGGGTAGACAAGCAGAATCACATTATTACTTTTAAAGAAACAGAGATTGTTTTGTCTCATGATGTGCATACGCAGGCTTTTATGTGCCTGGTGCATGCCCGCCTTGATATGAGGGGCAATGTGCTTGCAGGCAACGCAGGCAGTAAGCAGCTGGATAACACGGCGTGCACCAGTGGCGTTCTGAGTTTCAGTAATGGTAAAGAGGTGAGCAACGTTTTCAGCAGCCATGATAAATATGATATGGAAGTGACCATGGGTGGCGCTAAGGTAAAAGAAGCACCCGTGACGGCAGAAGCTGCGCCACCACCGGAAACGACAAAAACTGAAAAAATAACACAAGGCGTGGAAAAGAGCTACAACTGGCACTCTGACAGCCTGATAGTGGTGGTATGGGATGGCGGTAACTTTGATGCGGATAAAATCACTATCTCTTTTGATGATGTGCCGGTGCTTAAAAAGTACATTCTGCTTAAAGAAAAGAAGCGCATAGCCATTGCAGTGCCTGCCACCGGAACGCATACATTTTCGGTATATGCTGAAGATGAAGGGTATGACCCGCCTAATACCGCAAGCCTTACCTTAGTTGACGGTGCCATAAAGTACAGCCTTGTAGCCTACAACCCGAAGGGTGCGCAGTCAATGGTTTATATTAAACGGGTGGGCCGGCCTTAACCGGGGATAAGTTATTGTACATTGTGATAATTATTAAATACAGATGCAACTAACGCTAAAGCTGGACATTCCTCCTTTGAAGCAACCTATTCGTTATAGTGACACACTGTTGCTCACGGGCTCCTGTTTTACAGAACATATAGCGGAGCGGCTGCTGGGGTACAAATTTAATGTGTTGGGCAACCCGAATGGCATATTGTTTAATCCGCTGAGTGTGGCGCACAGCCTCGAAAGCTATATGGACGGCCGCTTGTACACTGCCGCTGATCTGTTTTATCTTAACGAACTTTGGAACAGCTGGGATCATCACACCCGCTTTTCGCATATTGATCAGGACTCAGCGCTGCACCAAATAAACGCATCACAAAGGCAGGCGGCAGAAACAATAAGAAAAGTAAACCAGGTGATGATAACACTTGGTTCTTCTTTTCAATACTATCTTAAAGACAGTGGCAGGCCGGTAGCCAACAATCACCGTGCTCCTGCACAATGGTTCGAGAAACGGCTGCTTTCAGTAGGTGAAATAACCGGTGCGCTGAGTGCTGCGCTTGATAAACTGCACGGTATAAACAAAGATGCGAAAGTGCTGTTTACTATAAGCCCTGTAAGGCATATAAGGGACGGGGTGGTAGAAAATAACAGGAGCAAGGCGAGGCTGATAGAAGCCGTACATGACTTGTGCGGCGCATATGAGCAGGCGACCTATTTTCCTGCGTATGAGCTGCTGATAGATATATTGCGGGACTACCGGTTTTACGATGTGGATTTTGTGCACCCAAATTTTTTGGCTACCTCCTATGTTTGGGAGCGTTTCGCTGAGGCCTGTATAGCGCCGGGCGAAAGAAGGCTGATGGAACAGGTACAAGAAATAGTGACTGCAAGCCGCCACCGGCCACGGTTCGCTGCTACAGAAGCCCATAAGAAGTTTATGGCTGACTATGCCGCCAAATGTGGCCGTTTAGAGGCTGAGTATCCTTGTATAAACCTGCAACGGGAAAAAATATATTTTCTGGGTTAACAAAATTACGTATTTCTAATATGCTGTTTATACCGATATTACATGTAAATTTGCATCTCTACAGCATTGAGAGAAATTCACGCTTAAAAATCGGTTTGTTTTTGGAAATTAGCCGTTAATTTCGCAATTTGTACCAAATTAATAGTTATTCGTTTTGAAGCAAGTTTTAACTGAAGGAGAAAACACTGTGGGTGTACAAGATATGAACAATGCGTCACGTTTCATTGTTATAGATGATGATCCGTTAAACAATACTATTTGCAGGCTTACTATAAAGAAAGCGCTGGGGCCGGTAGAGGTAATTACTTTCACTGATCCAATTCAGGGCTTGCAATGGATTGATAATCAGTATTCAAGTCCTCTTGCTGATGAAGGGGGGACGGTACTTTTTTTGGATATCAATATGCCGGTAATGAACGGATGGGAGTTTCTGGAAAAATATGAATGCCTCAATCACTCGGTTAAAAGTGCCATAAAGGTATATATTTTGTCCTCCTCGGTTGACGACAGAGATATTGAAAAGGCACAGGCCAACAAGAATATAGTAAACTACCTGGCAAAACCAATTACCAAGGAAACTGTATTGGATGTAGCTAACCCGTAAAATAATTAATTTATTATAACAGAATGCAGGTGTAATGCCTGCATTTTTTTGTTTTTGGCAGGTAGTGTTTGGTAGGTAAAGGGAAGTGGTGTAAAATAAATTCATAAATTCGGACAAAAATTACGTAGCAAACTCAGAAAGTTAACTTTCGGATTCAGAGATGGAACTTAAGGTTGATTGCTAAAGGCCCGAAACATAGCTAATTAAAAATTTAAAGAATGGCACAGACTATATTAGTAATAGATGATGAGCGGGCGATAAGAAAAGCGCTGGCAGAGATATTGGCTTTTGAGGGTTTTACGGTTGATGAGGCCGCTGACGGTGAGGAGGGAATAAAGAAGATAAAGGAGAATAGCTATGACTGCATATTATGCGATATTAAAATGCCTAAGAAGGACGGTATTGAGGTATTGCAGATAGCGAAAGCGGAAAAGCCGGATACTCCTTTTATTGTTATCTCCGGCCACGGCAATATTGAAACTGCTGTAGATGCGGTAAAAAAAGGTGCTTATGATTATATTTCAAAGCCGCCCGACCTCAACCGGTTGCTGATAACGCTGAGGAACGCGATGGAGAAAAAATCGCTTGTAACCGAGACCCGCCAATTGCGTAAGCGGATAGCCCGTGGCAGCGAAATGATAGGTGAGAGCGAGAGCATGAAGCGGATACAGGAAACGATAGAAAAGGTAGCGCCAACAGACGCACGCGTATTGGTGACCGGGGAAAACGGCGTGGGTAAAGAGTTGGTGGCCAGGCGTATACATGAGCTGAGTAACAGGGCAAACGGCCCGCTTATAGAAGTGAATTGCGCAGCCATACCTTCAGAGCTAATAGAAAGTGAATTGTTCGGGCATGAAAAAGGGTCGTTTACGTCAGCTATAAAGCAGCGGTTGGGTAAGTTTGAGCAGGCTAGCGGGGGTACCCTGTTTCTTGATGAAATAGGTGATATGAGCCATGACGCACAAGCTAAAATGCTCAGGGCGCTACAGGAAGGGAAGATAACCAGGGTAGGAGGAGAAAAGGAAATAAAAGTTGATGTACGCGTAATAGCTGCCACCAACAAGAATCTGCTGGATGAAGTGGAGGCTAAGAAATTCCGGCTTGATCTTTACCACCGCCTGAGCGTAATATTGATACAGGTGCCATCACTCAACAGCAGGCGGGAGGACATACCCATGTTGATAAACCATTTTCTGAAAGAGCTCTGTGATGACTATAAACAGCCCGAAAAGGAAATAGAACAGGACGCCATGACGGCCCTGCAGGAGTATAACTGGACTGGTAACATACGCGAACTGCGCAACGTGGTGGAAAGGCTTATTATACTCTCAGGCACCGCCATTACCCGGAAGGACGTAGAGACCTATATTTTTATGAAGTAGGGGCGCCAGACAATATTGGCGCTGCTTTGGCATGTGTTAGCGATGACAATGCAATGGAAGTGCGAGAAAACAGCTGTTTTTTTAGTATATAGAATGAATTAATGGACTCCATTATCAATATTATCCCTGGAATGTCCGCCGTTGCTGCTGCGTTTTGGGGTATTTATGTTTACAGCAAGCAACAGCGTTTTAAGCGCCTACAGAATCTGAGCCAGATTTTCCAGCGTTTCGCGGATAACAAGAATGACTTCCTTGAAATTTTCGCTCTGTGCGACTCCTCATTTCCTGATTATGGAAATGAGGAAATTCAACACCTTGCGGAACTGCCGGCTAAAAGTAAACTACAGTACCTGGCCTTACTTGAAGATGTCGCGCTATATGCCGATTATTCAAAAGTAGATAGGAATTATGCGATTCACTTATTTCAATGGCAATTTTATTATATTTACAACGATGCAGTAATAGCGAGAGCATTCTGGAGCAATCTTGGAGGGGTTGAAGAATGCGTTCAGTCTTATTGGTCGTATCAAAAGAAATTTTCCGGGTATTGTAATCCCGAAAAGCAAAGAGTATGATGCTTACCTAACCACCACCACTTTACGGTCATATTTTTTATCGCCGGAGGCTATGTGCATCATGTAGGTGCCGGGGGCTATGTCGCCCAAGGTAAACAATGTTTTGGTGGCACCCGGGGCAATGGTGCGG
>JACMPD010000251.1 GCA_014377675.1 Taibaiella sp. | reverse complement strand
GTAGGGAACTTTTCCCCGAACTATTTTCCCCAATTAAAATATTTATTCTTGAAAATTCTAAATCTTGATTAACAAAGCTTCTAAAGTTATTTAAATGTAGTTTATACATGATGTTTATTGTATTCTTAAATTTTGCTCAAAGTAGTGATATTTTCATCAAAAAACCTAACCAAACAATCCTTTTATTAGCAAGTATGAAAAAACCAATAATTATGAATGTCAACGGAATAACTCTGCGTAACCAATCTAATTAAGTAACAAACATAATAATTAAATATTTATATCATTCATGCTGCGTCGAGGATACCAAATAAGGGCACAAACTCCGTTTTTTAAATTATATTGCCGAATGAATACGCCTGGCAACTATATAGAAGTAAACCGCGCATTGTGGAATGCGAGAACAAAAACACATTTAGCAACTCCATTCTACAAAATGGATGAATTTCTGGCAGGTGAAAGTTCACTGAATAGTATTGAACTTGATTTATTGGGTGATATAAAAGGCAAAAGCATACTGCATTTGCAGTGCCATTTCGGACAGGATTCTCTTTCGCTGGCAAGAATGGGCGCAGTGGTTACCGGTGTAGACCTGTCTGATGAGGCCATCAACACAGCAACCGCGCTTAACAGCCGCCTGGGGCTTAACGCAGAGTTCATATGTGCCAATATATACGACCTTCCGCAAATATTAAACCGTCAGTTCGATATTGTCTTTACATCATATGGCACCATTTGCTGGCTGCCTGATCTTACTCCCTGGGCAGCCATTATAGCGCAATACCTGGCACCCGGCGGTTCGTTTATTTTTGCCGAATTTCACCCCGCACTCTGGATGTTTGATAACCACTTCAAATATGTACAATATTCTTATTTTAATAGGCAGATGATTGAAGAAATAGAGTCAGGAACTTATGCAGATCAGTCAGCCGACATCAATCTCTCCTCCGTTAACTGGAATCATGACCTTGGAGAAGTGTTGCAGAGCCTGCTGAAACAATCACTATCTCTTATTTCATTTGAAGAATTTGACTACTCCCCCTACCCTTGCTTTCCTGAAACGGTGCAACCAATGCCCGGAAAATACCAGTTGCCCGGTTACGAGGACAAGTTACCCATGGTATTCGCGCTGAAAATGCGTAAAACCCTGAGCGGAGAGACACATGTATAAAAGTCCGCTTTTAAACTTTTACCTCAGCTGCCTGTCAAAGTAAAAACCAATGGAGCATAATGCCACAAACGGCGGACCAAGCTGATGACCATTATATCATTACATCATTCAAAGCGGCGCATCTAAAAGATACCGCATTCACGCAACTTGTAACAAAGTACCAGGAGCGGCTGTACTGGCACATCCGCAGGATGGTGATAACACATGAAGACACGAATGATGTATTGCAAAACGTATTTATAAAAGTATGGCGCAACCTGAATAATTTCAGGGAGGAATCAAATCTTTACACGTGGCTCTACCGCATAGCCACCAACGAAACCCTGAGCTGGCTTGACCAGTTGAAGCGGCATGTAACCACTTCAACCACCGGCAATGAAGACTATATGTCAGAAAGACTGACCGCGCAGGCTGATTTCGACCCCTCGAAAATTGAATGGAAATTGCAACGGGCAATATTGACACTTCCCGAAAAGCAGAGGCTGGTCTTCAATCTAAGATATTATGACGAAATGCCCTATGAAGAAATGGCTACTCTTTTAGGTACCAGTACGGGCGCACTCAAAGCCTCATACCACCACGCGGTAAAAAAAGTGGAAGCGTCGCTGCTCAGCCATTAAACCTTTACTTAACCACAACGTCTTATTTACAATGGATAAGGGCATTAAAATAACAGATGAGCTCGCAAATATAAACAGTTCCCTGGCTGACAAGCCAAGGGTAACCCCCTACACTATACCCGGCGACTATTTTAACCAGTTGCCTGAAAACATTGCGAAACTTATTGCTGCTGAAGGAAGCCTTCCTGATACTAAATTACCTTATACAGTGCCGGAAGGGTATTTTGGGGCATTACCCGCTGATGCACTTCTGTCAGCGAAAAGCGAAAATCTGAATTATACCCCTGCACAACCCAAAAAACAATTCAAATTGCCGGTTATTCACTGGGCAGCGGCGGCGGCACTGCTGGCCGTCATTACGCTTGGGGGCTACATTATGTTCATACAGCCGCGGGCGTACGATACGGCCATGCTGCTGGCATCAGTGCCCGGGAACGAGATTCAGGCATATATCAACCATAACTACGGGATTGAACCTGCGGGTGTTACCATCAGCTCAACAGTAAGTAGTTTAAACGTTGACAATACTGATATTACCAAGTATTTAAACGAAACAGGCTGGGAATAACAGTATTTAAAATAACCTGAGCAAATGACTATTATTTACAAGTATTTACAAGCATAAATTCATAACCTACTACAAATGAAATCAATCACGTCAGCACTGTTAATTATTTGCATGGCAACCACCGGCACCGGCTTTGCACAACCCAAAATGCACCCCCGCGCAATAGAAAGAATACATGCCGCAAAATCTGCCTATATAACTGACCGCCTGCACCTTACTGTGGAGCAGGCCACCAGTTTTATACCAGTATATAACGAATATGAGAAGGACATAATGCAAACGCGCAAATCTTACCTCCAGAAATATAAAAATATGGATATGCAGGGTGCCGATGATGCCACATCAATGCAATACATAGATGATAACCTCGACTATCAGCAGGAAGTGATTGCTATAAAACGTAAATACAAAGAGCCCTTCCTCAAAGTTATAACGCCCCAGCAATATACCGACCTTGCAAAAGCCGAAAGAGAATTTAAGCAGTTGCTGAAGCAACGCTTAAAAGAACGCAAAAATGCCGGCAACCTGTAGCAGTAAGTCAATCTGAAAAAGGGTACGCCGGAATGCATCCACTAAAAGTAAAAACAATCATTAACTAGGGTCTGCTGAAAAAGTCAGCTATCAGTCATGTTTAAAATTGGCATAAATTAAGTTCATTATTTCTATGAGCAATTGGGCGGTTTATGTTTAATAAAGTTTTCAATTTTAGGCAAAATGATACTTGCCCGGCCAGTTTG